>NZ_JBVHTA010000008.1:225218-242567 GCF_055566095.1 Streptomyces sp. NPDC027962 | reverse complement strand
AAGAAGCCCCCCCCTCCCCCCCCTCGATCCCCCCTCGCCCCCCCCCCTCTCCCCCCCCCCCCCCCCCCCCCCCCCCCCCCCCCTTCCCCCCCCCCCCCCGGGGCGCGGGGGCGAGCGGCCGCGGGAACGGGGTCGACGCGGCGCGAGGCAGGACAGGCGGCCGCGGGGAACGGGTCGACGCGGCGCGGGGAGCGGCGGTGTCAGATCACGGCGCCGATGAGCGTGCCCAGGCCGTAGGTGAGCGCGGCCGCCGCGCCACCGAGGGCCAGCTGGCGCACGCCGCTGAACCACCAGCTGCGCGCAGTGACCTTCGCCACCAGGGCACCGCAGGCGAACAGCCCGAGCAGGGCGAGCAGCACGGCGGGCAACAGCGCGCTCGCACCAAGCAGATACGGCAGCACCGGCACCAGTGCGCCGAGCGCGAACGCACCGAAGGACGAGACCGCGGCTACGAGCGGCGACGGCAGGTCGTCGGGGTCGATGCCCAGTTCCTCACGGGCGTGGATCTCCAGCGCCTGCTCCGGATCCTTCGACAGCTGCATCGCCACCGCGCGGGCGAGCGGGGGCTCCACGCCCCGAGCGACGTACAGCGCCGCCAGCTCCTCCATCTCGTCGACGGGGTGCTTGCGCAGCTCGCGGCGCTCCACGGCCAGTTCGGCCTCGACCAGCTCGCGCTGGGAGGCCACGGAGGTGTACTCCCCCGCGGCCATGGAGAACGCGCCCGCGGCGAGACCGGCCAAGCCGGTGATGACGATCGTCTGCTGCGAGACCGCGCCGCCCGCCACGCCTGTCATCAGCGCGAGGTTGGAGACCAGGCCGTCCATCGCCCCGAACACCGCGGGACGCAGCCAGCCGCCGTTCACATCGCGGTGCGTGTGATTGTCGCGGTGCGCCTCGTGCAGTGCGGCTTCGGTTTCGATGATGGACACAGCTCTCCCCTTGCTCCAGTAGCGGCCCTATCGGCCGCACTCCCCTCGACACCCTCGAAGATACGCGCGATGTAAGGGGCATACCAGCAAGGCAGGCTTTACTTACCTGGGCCGCCAAGGGGCTGCGCTGGATCGGGTCGGGGCGCAAGCCGGGGGCGGTGGAGACAGGTGCGCGCGGGTGAGAGAAACGTTTCTTGGACTCGGCAGGGGCGGCACGTGGCACAGATCCGGGAGCAAGGCTCGCGCGCGCGAAGGGGACCCGCATGGAAGTGCCGACCGCATCCGGTTCCGGTTCCGTCGCGGCGCTGCTCGACCGGGCCCGCGGAGCGCTCCTCGGCCTCGCGGTCGGCGACGCGCTCGGCGCTCCCGCCGAGAACATGCGGCCCTCCGAGATCCGCCGCCGCTGGGGCCGCATCGAGGGCTTCGTGAGCGACGACCCCGCGGGCACGGACGACACCGAATACGCCATCTTCTCGGGCCTGCTGCTCGCCCGGCACGGCTCCGCGCTCACGGTCGCGCACGTCGAGTCGGCGTGGCACCAGTGGATCGCCGACCTGGACGAAGGCCCCTTCCGGGGCGCGGGCTTCAGTGAACGCGGCACTCTGGAGAACCTGCGCCGGGGGCTCGCCGCCCCGATCTCCGCCCAGCACCGGCACGCGTGGAGCGACGGGCTGGCGATGCGGGCGGCCCCGTTCGGCGTCTTCGCGGCCGGGCAGCCCGCGGAAGCGGCACGCCTCGTGACCATCGACGGCAGCGTCAGCCACGACGGCGAGGGGATCTACGGCGGACAGGCCGTCGCGGCCGGTGTCGCGGCGGCCATGGGCGGCGCGGGCCCGGCGGGGGTGATCGGCGCGGCGCTGTCCGTGGTCCCGATGGACTCCTGGACCGCACGCTCCATGCGCCGCGCGGTCGTCGCCGCGGGGCGTAACCACCCGGACACCCTGTCCATGGAACGGGCCGTCCGCTCCGCGGTCGTCATCGGCGGCTACCCGTGGACGGACCTGGCACCGGAGGCGGTCGGCCTCGCGTTCGGCGCCTTCGCCGCCGCCCGCGGGGACTTCCGTACGTCGGTACTGACAGCGGTCAACATGGGCCGCGACGCGGACACCACCGCGGCGGTCGCGGGGGCGCTCGCCGGATCGGTGGCCGGATCGGGCGCGATCCCGGAGGAGTGGGCCTCGGCCATCGGCCCGGTCCGCGGCAGCTGCCTGCCGTCGATGCGCGGTTATCACGTCCTGGACATCGCGGAACTCCTGACCCCAGACGACGACCTGGACCTGGCGTCATGACCGGCCCCGCCCACGGGACGCCACCCTCCGCCGGCGAACCGACGGACGCCACGGCCGCACACCACGGCTCGCTGCACGCCACGCCGCGCGCGGAAACGAACCACACCGTCGGCACCCTGGGCGCGGACCTGCCTGCCCACGGACCGAACGCGGAGGTCGCCGGCGCGCACCCCACGGCACGGCCGGTTTCCGTCCCGGGGGGCGTGAGGGGGGTGTGGGGCAGGGGTGTCGGCCACGCCACCTCCGGCGGGGGTGCGGGGGCGGGGGGCGGGCGCGTCGGCTGTCCGGGGACGGCCGCGGGTGCAGCAGTCGCCGACTCGGGCAGCGCGGACGGCGGCATCGGCTCGGGCAGCGGGGACGGCCGCAGCGGCTCGGGCAGCCGGCCCGGAGGCGCCAACTCAGGCAGCGGACGCCGAGGCGCCGGCGAACCAGCGACGAGCGCGGCAGGCTCTGGCGACGGCAACGGGGGCTCCGATGCCACGAGGGTGGCAGGCACGGGCAGCGGGGACGGGGCGGTAGGCGATGCCCTCTCGGGCGGAGTGGGCATCGGCGGTGATCCAGGGAGGCGCGCGGGCGCGGCCGTCGCCCGCTCGGGCGGCGCCTGCTGCGGCGACCCGTGGTCCACGGACCCGGAAGGAACGGGCGTCGCGAGCGCGGCCCGCGCCGGGGGCGGGGGCGGAGGCGTCGATGCCCCGGGAGCGGCAGGCACGGGCAGCGGGGACGGCCGGATCGGCGGTCCATGCACGGGCGACGGGGGCGGCGGCGACGTCGGCAGTGCAGTCGTTGTCGGCCCGGGCCGCGTACGCTCCGGCGTCGTGTCGTCCACGGACAAGGAAGGAACGGGCCTCGCGAACGCGGCCCGCGCAGGCGTCGGCGGCGGAGGCGCGGACGACAGCGGGGCAGTCCCGGCCTTCGGGGACTCGGGCGGGCCCGTAGGACCGAACGGTGGCGCTCGCGGCGGGCATGGGCCGGTCGCAGCGGCGGCCCCCGCCGAGCGGCGCGTGATCCGGGCCCCGAGTGCGCCCGTCGCACGCTCGGACCCCAAGGCCCACGGCCCGTCTACGGCGCGCGGCGGAGCCGAGGGCACGCGCCGGAGCACGGCGTACGGCGAAGGGCGCCGGTCCGTCGAAGGGCTCCTGCTCGGACTCGCCGCCGGCGACGCCGCCGGGTGGCCGGCAGCCCGCCATCGCGCCGCCCGGATGCCGGAATGGACCCGGCGCCTCACCCGTGAGCTCGACACGTTCGCCGAGCAGAACGCCACGACCACGCTCCCCGTGCCCATCGCCCTCAACCAGCCGCCCGAGCCGCTGCGGCTCGGACCCTCCGACGACGCCGAATGGGCCGCGTTCTCCGCCGGGACCGTGCTCACCGCAGCCGGGCCGCTGTTCAGCACACTCGACCCCTCCCGCCGGATGCGCGCCGCCATCGACCTGGCCTGGAACTCCCTCGCCGGCCAGGTCGCCGCAGCGGCCGAGTGCGCTCCCGAGGTCGAGTCCGCCGTACTCCCCCTGCGCGCCCGTATCTCCGTACGTGCCGGGCTCGGCAATCTGGCCACCGGCCTGCGCCCGCCGGCGACGGGTCACGACAACCCGCACTACTTCGACGACGCCGCCTGTGTACGGGCCGTCGTCCTCGCCGTGGTCCATCCGCGCGACCCGGCCGGTGCCGCAGCGCTCGCGGAGTTCGACGCCCGGTACACGCAGGACGGCGACGGGGTCCACGGGGCGCGCGCCATGGCGGCCGCCGTGGCCGCGGCACTCGGCGGCGCGGGCGTCGACGACGCCGTCGACGCGGCGCTCGCCGAACTTCCCGAGAAGACCGAGATCGGCCGCAACGCCCGCCACGCGGTCGAGCTCGCCCGCGCCGCGAGTGGCGCGTTCGAACTCGTACCGCTGCTCGAGCACCAGATCGTCGACCACGTCTACAGCTACGGCATTGCCGCCGCCGAGACCGTGCCCGTCGCGCTCGCCGTCGCCACCGCCGCGCGCGGCCGGGTCGCTGAGGCCGTACCCGCGGCCGTCTGCCTCTCGCGTGTCGCGGATTCGGCCCCGGCCCTCGCCGGTGCGCTGACCGGGGCGCTCGGCGGGGGCGCGTCCGTGCCGGCCAGCTGGCGGGACGCCTGCCGCACGCTGGCGGGCTGCGCACTGCCGCGCCTCGCCGGGACGGATCTCGTGGAACTCGCCGCGCTGCTGGAATCCGTGCTCCGGCCCGGCGGGCGGTCGCAGGAGGCGTTGCCGCCCGCCGGGTAGCCGAAACCCGGCGCGAGGTCCGCCGCGTGCGACCGCCCCCGGTGGACAATTCCGGCATGACGACGACTACGGCGGCGACGAAGACGGCCGCAGCAGCGGCGACACACACCCTCCCCCTCGACGACCGCATCACCGGCAGCCTCGTCGGAGCGGCTGTCGGCGACGCGCTCGGCGGCCCCGTCGAGGGCTACACCCCCGACCAGATCGTGGAGCGGCACGGCGGCCGCGTCACCGGCATCGTCGGCCCCTGGCACGGGGAGGACTGGCGCACCGCCAGGCCCATCGCCCCGTATCACAAGGGCGACGGGCACATCACCGACGACACCCTTATGACCCACGCGCTGATCGGCGTATACGCCACGGTCCGCGACCACTTGGACGCGTACGCCGTCGCCGACCACCTCGTTCCCGACCTCATCACCAACCCCCGCTGGATTCCGGAACTCGAAGCCGAGGCCATTCCACTGCAGCGGCTCTTCCTCGCCGAGAAGTGGCTCGTCGCCCGCCTGCACTACGGGCACCACGACCCGCGTGAGGCGGGCGCGGGCAACATCGTCAACTGCGGTGCGGCGATGTACATGGCACCGGTGGGCCTGGTCAACGCGGCGAACCCGGCCGCCGCCTACGCCGAGGCCGTCGACATCGCGGGTGCGCACCAGTCGTCGTACGGGCGGGAGGCGGCCGGGGTGTTCGCGGCGGCGGTCGCGGCGGCCTGCCTGCCGGACGCGACGCCCACGTCGGTCGTCGAGACGGCGACGGCCCTGGCCAAGGACGGCACGCAGGCAGCGATCGAATCGGTGGCGGAAGCGGCTGTCCAGCACACGGACTTCGAGTCAGCGCTCGTTCCGCTGCGGGCGGCCGTCGCGCCCTTCGACACCGTCGGCCCGGACTACCGGACGCCCTCGCTGGGAGCGCGCCGCCCCTCCCGTCTCCACTCCATCGAGGAACTGCCCATCGCGCTCGGCATGCTGCTGGTCAACGACGGCGACTACCGCCGTACGGTCCTGTCCGCGGTCAACTACGGCCGTGACTGCGACTCGACCGCGACGATGGCCGGGGCGATCGCGGGCGCGCTGCACGGCGAGTCGACGGTACCGCGGGAATGGGCGGAGCGGGTCGCGGAGGCGAGCCGGGTCGACCTGCACGCCCCCGCGGCCGAACTGGCCGCGGTCACCCACGAGATCTACGCCCGCGACACGGAGCGCCGCCGGGCCCACGAGAGCGCGTTCGCCTGCCTGACGGGGACGGCACGATGAGCGAGGCACTGCGCCTGACCTGGGTCCAGCCGGAGGATCTGATCGGTCATGAACTGCGCCAGGCGGAGGAGGACGGGCGCGACGGGTCGCACATTTGCGACCGCTGGCTGTCCGCGGGCGGGGCACTGGCGCCGGAACGGGGGGGCGCGTCCGCCGAACCGGCGCGGCCGGCGCTCCGGGCACTGGCGGAGGAGCTGCTCGCCGAACTGGCGTCCCTGCCGTCCCCGTTGGCTCCCGACGAGCCCACCACCCTGCCCACCATCAGAACCCGCTGCCCGGCCTGGCCGCCGCCCGGTTCGCCCACGACGGGCGCTGCGGCCAGTACGGCGCCACCGGAAGCCGACGCGGGGGGCGGCGGCACGGTAACGGCAGGCGCGCCGGAAGCCGACGCAGAGGGCGGCCCCGCACCGGCAGGCACGCCCCGTGCCGCGCTCCCGGGCCGGCCGGCCGCCGCGGGCGTGGACCGTGGCGGAGCCCTCCACTCGGCGGAGCCGCGCATCAGCGCCGGTCCACGGCATGGGCCGGGGGAGCGGAACCCCGTCCCGGCACCCGGCCGAGGACGGTGGCCCGGACCCCGGCGGACGCTCGGCCCCGCTCTGCACGCCGCGTGGCTCGGGCGGGCAGCGGGGTGCCTGCTCGGCAAGCCCGTCGAGAAGCTGCCCCTGCACGCCATCAGAGGCCTCGCACGCGCCACCGGCAACTGGCCGCTCTCCACCTGGTTCACTGCCAAGGGCCTGCCAGAGGAGCTCGCCCGCGCGCACCCCTGGAACCGTCGCAGCGCCCCCACCTCGCTCGCCGAGAACATCGACGGCATGCCGGAGGACGACGACCTCAACTACCCGCTGCTGGGTCTCCTGCTCCTGCAGCGACACGGCCGGAGTTTCACCACCGCGGATGTCGCCCGGTTGTGGCTGGACGAGCTTCCGGCCGGGCGTACCTTCACCGCCGAGCGCGTTGCGTACCGCAATCTGCTCTCCGGCATCGAGCCTCCGCTCACCGCCGCCCACCGCAACCCGTTCCGGGAGTGGATCGGCGGCGCCATCCGCGCCGACATGCACGGGTGGACCAATCCCGGCGACCCCGCGGCCGCTGCCGCACAAGCCTACCGGGACGCGGCGCTCACCCACACCGCGAACGGCCTCTACGGCGCGATGTTCGTCGCCGCCGCGATCGCCGCCGCGGCCGGCGGTGACGCAGATGTGCACGAGGCGATCGCCGCCGGTCTCGCCGTCGTCCCGCCCCGCTCCCGCCTGGCGCACGCCGCGCGCTTCGGTGTCGAAACGGCCCGCGACCACACCGACTTCACCGACGCCGTCGACCGCATCCACTCCCGCTACGGCGCCTACCACTGGGTCCATGTCATCCCCAACACCGCGCTGCTCGTCGCCGCCCTCACCCACGCCGACGGCGACTTCACCGGCTCCATCTGCCGCGCCGTCTCCGGCGGGCTGGACACCGACTCGAACGGTGCGACGGCCGGGTCGCTCGCGGGCCTGCTCACCGGGCGTCCCGACGCTCTCCCCGACCGCTGGACCGTGCCGCTCAAGAACCGGCTCGCGACGTCCGTGGCCGGTTTCGACGGCGTCGGTTTCGACACCCTCGCCCACCTCACCCTCAAGGAGGCCCTCCGCCCATGACCGGCATCGTGGTGCTCGGCAGCACCAACATGGACCTCGTCGCCTTCGTCGCGCACGCGCCGAAGCGCGGGGAGACCGTCACGGGGCGTGAGTTCCGTACGATCCCCGGCGGCAAGGGCGCCAACCAGGCGGTCGCCGCCGCCCGCGCCGGCGGTCAGGTCGCGATGATCGGCGCGGTCGGCTCGGACGCGTTCGGCGCGCAGTTGCGCCACACACTCGAGTCCTCCGGCGTCGACACGGACCTGCTCCGTACGGCCGAGGGCCCTTCCGGCACGGCCCATGTCGTCGTCGACGACGAGGGCGGCAACGCCATCGTCGTGATCCCCGGCGCCAACGGCACCGTCACCGCCCTCGCCCCCGGCGAGGAGGCCCTCATCGCCACCGGCGACACCCTGCTTCTCCAGCTCGAACTCCCCCTGAGTGCCGTGCTCGACGGTGCCGAGGCCGCCCGCCGGCACGGGGTGCGGACCGTCCTCACGCCTGCCCCGGCGCAGCCGCTGCCGCCCGAACTTCTCGCCGCCACCGACCTGCTGGTCCCCAACGAGCATGAGGCCGCCACCCTCACCGGCATCGCCGACCCGCGCTCCGCGGCACAGGCGCTGCTGCGCCAGGTCCCGGAGGTGGTGATCACTCTCGGCGCCGCCGGCTGTCTGCACGCCGCGCGCGGCACTGAGCCGTTCACCGTCTCCGCCCCTGCCGTGACCGCCGTGGACACGACCGCGGCGGGTGACACCTTCGTCGGGGCACTGGCCGTCGCCCTCGGTGAGAAGAAGACGGTCCCCCAGGCCCTCACCTGGGCGTGCACGGCCGCTGCCCTGTCCGTTCAGCGTCCGGGAGCGTCGTCGTCCATGCCGTACCGCCAAGAGATCGACGGCGCCTCATGAGCCGGGCGCCCGAACCGACACCGTCCCCTGCCCCTGCCCCTGCCCCTGCCCCTGCCCCTGCCGACTCTGCCCCTGCCCCTGCCGACTCTGCCCCGCTTCCCCTGCACGGCCTGCGTGTCCTGGATCTCGCGACCCTGTTCGCCGGTCCGCTGTGCGCGACGATGCTCGGCGACTTCGGCGCCGAGGTCATCAAGGTCGAGCACCCCACCCGCCCCGACCCCTCCCGGGGCCACGGCCCCGCCAAGAACGGGGTCGGTCTGTGGTGGAAGGTCCTCGGCCGCAACAAACGGAACATCACCCTCGACCTGTCGACGCGCGGCGGCCGGGGGACACTTCTCCGTCTCGCCACGACCGCCGACGTAGTCGTCGAGAACTTCCGTCCCGGCACCCTCGAGAAATGGAACCTCGGCTGGGACGAACTCAGCGAAGCCAACCCACGGCTCGTCCTCACCCGCGTCACCGGCTTCGGACAGTTCGGCCCGTACTCCCACCGGCCCGGCTTCGGCACCCTCGCCGAGGCGATGAGCGGATTCGCCGCGACCACCGGAGAGCCGGAAGGTCCGCCCACCCTGCCCCCGTTCGGTCTGGCCGACTCCATCGCGGCACTCGCCACGTCCTACGCCGTCATGACCGCACTCGCTGCCCGTTCCACCACCGGCCGCGGTCAGGTCGTCGACATGGCGATCATCGAGCCGATCCTGGCCGTACTCGGGCCGCAGACGCTGTGGTACGACCAGCTCGGCTACGTCCAGCCCCGCACCGGCAACCGCTCACTCAACAACGCCCCGCGCAACATCTACCGCACGGCGGACGGCAGTTGGCTGGCTGTCTCCACCTCCGCCCAGTCCGTCGCCGAACGCGTCATGCATCTGGTGGGCCGGCCGGAATTCGTGGACGAGCCCTGGTTCGCCAGCGGCAGCGGACGTGCCGAGCACGCCGACGTGCTCGACGACGCCGTGGGCCGCTGGATCGCACGCCAGACCCGCGACGACGCGATGGCCGCCTTCGAGAAGGCCGAGGCCGCGATCGCCCCCGTCTACGACATCCGCGACGTCGTCAACGACCCCCAGTACCAGGCGCTGGGCACCATCACCGAGGTCCCGGACCCGGAACTCGGGCCGCTGCGTATGCAGAACGTCCTCTTCCGGCTGTCGGAGACACCCGGCGCCATCCGCTGGGCCGGCCGCCCGCACGGCGCCGACACCGAGGAAGTCCTGGCCGAACTGGGCCTGACCTCCGCCGACATCACCGCACTTCGCACCCAAGGGGCGCTATGACCATCCCTCTCACCTGGCTCTACGCCCCGGGCGACCGCCCCGAGGTCGTCCGCAAGGCCCTCGCCGCCGAGGCCGACGTCGTCATCGTCGACCTCGAGGACGCCGTCGCCCAGGGCCGCAAGCCGTACGCCCTGGACGCCACGGTGGAACTGCTCTCGTCGCCCCAGCCAGTCCCTGTCCATGTCCGCATCAACTCCCCCCATGACATCGAGGCCCTCGCCGACCTCCCGGGCCTCACTGCACTGCGTATCCCCAAGGTCGCATACGCCACTGACATTCAGCAGATCGCCGCCCGCGCACCGGGTATCCCGCTGTACGCGCTCCTCGAATCGGCGCTCGCAGTGGAACACGCGTACGCGATCGCCACCGCCCATGACGCGGTCGCCGGCATCGCACTGGGGGAGGCCGACCTCCGCGCCGACCTCGGCCTGCGCGGAGACGCCGGTCTGGACTGGCCCCGCACCCGTACGGTGATGGCCGCCCGCGCGGCCGGTCTCGCGCCACCGACGCAGTCGGTCTTCCCCGACATCGTCGACCTCGACGGCCTGTTCGCCTCCTGCTCGCACGGCCGCTCCCTCGGCTTCGTCGGCCGCGCGGCCATCCACCCGCGGCAGCTGCCCGTCATCGAGCGCGCCTACCGGCCGACGCGTGAGGAGGTGGAGGCGGCGGAGGAAATCGTGAAGGCGGCCGCGGCGGATGCGGGGGCGATGGCGCTGCCGGACGGTCGTTTCGTCGACGCGGCGGTGGTGGCGGCGGCGCAGCGGACGCTGGCGCTGGCGCGGCGCGAGGAGCTGTGACGGGGGCGGGGTCGGGGTGGCGGGGGTGGCTGCTGCCCGCCCTTACCCGAAACCGGGGCGCTACGCCCCGGACCCCCGCGCCTCAAGCGCCGGCGGGGCTGAAGTCGCCGGGCAGCTTCAGCCCGTCCGGGGGCACTCCACCAACGCCTGGCGGCGTGGGAGGTACCCCCACCCACGGCCGCCAGGCCGCAGGGGGAGATGGAGAACACCACGCGGAGCGCGGCATCGGGTCCGGCACTTGCCCCTCGCGGCGGAGCCGCACATCGGCACAGCGGGAAGGGGCGAGGTGGGGTGGGGAAAGATCAGGCCTTGCCCGGCGACTCGGCCGCATCCGCGCCCGCGTCGGACGGTTCCGGCTCGGACTGCGCCGCACCCCCGTCCGCCTCCGGGGACCCGTCCTCCTCCGTGTCACGCTTGACCGGCTTCACTGCCTCCGGGGACCCGTCGTCCTCTGTGTCACGCTTGACCGGCTTCACTGCCGCCGGCTCCACGATCTCCTCGCGGCCCGGCCGCATCCGCGACGAGATCACCATGTAGGTGACCGCCAGCAGGAAGACCGCGATAGACGTCCAGACGTTCAGGCGCAGGCCCAGCACGTGGTGCGCCTCGTCGACGCGCATGTACTCGATCCAGCCGCGGCCGACGCAGTACGACGCGACGTAGAGCGCGAACGCCCGGCCGTGGCCGAGCTTGAAGCGGCGGTCGGCCCAGATGACCAGCAGCGCGACGCCGATGCACCACAGGGACTCGTACAGGAACGTCGGGTGGTACAGGCCCGCCTCGCGGTTCGGACCCTCGCTGATCTCCAGCGCCCAGGGCAGGTCGGTCGGCTTGCCGTACAGCTCCTGGTTGAACCAGTTGCCCCAGCGGCCGATCGCCTGTGCGAAGGCGAGCCCGGGTGCGAGGGCGTCCGCCCAGGCCGGCAGCGGGATGCCGCGTCGGCGGCAGCCGATCCAGGCGCCGACCGCGCCCAGCGCGATCGCGCCCCAGATACCGAGGCCGCCTTCCCAGATCTTGAAGGCGTCGACCCAGTTCTCACCCTCGCTGAAGTACAGCTGGTAGTCGGTGATCACGTGGTAGAGCCGGCCGCCGACAAGGCCGAAGGGGACGGCCCAGACAGCGATGTCGGCCACCGTGCCGGCCTTGCCGCCCCGGGCGACCCACCGCCGGTTGCCGAACCAGACGGCTACGAAGACGCCGATGATGATGCAGAACGCATAGCCGCGCAGCGGGAGCGGTCCGAGATGGATCACTCCGGTCGAGGGGCTGGGAATGTAGGCGATGTCCATGGCAGGACCGACGCTACCTTGCCGGGTGGGACGTACGGCAACCCACCCGGCAACGTATGGGTAACGAGCCGTGGCACGAGGCGGGGGCGGACCGGACCGGGCGAGGCCCACGCCGCCGTCGCCCCGAGCGGCCCGCCCTCGGTCACGAGGCCGCGGGGCTCGCGCTCTTGTCACCGCCGGGAGGCGCGGGGCGCTCGGTGCCCGGCTCCTTGCCCTTGTTGGCCTCCTTGACCCACTTCTTGAAGTTGGGGACGGAGATCTGCTCCTTGCCCTTCGTCGGGAAGATCGACTCGCCGTTGAGCAGCACGGTCGGGGTGCCGCTGAAGCCGCCGCTCTGGAAGGCCTCGTTCGACTTGTCGACCCAGCCCTCGTGCTTGCCCTCCTTCACACAACTACGGAAGGCGGGCGTGTCGAGTCCTTCGACCTTGCCCGCGAGCTCGATCAGCTTGCCGGTGTCGGCGAAGGCGTCGTCCGTCTCCGGCGGCTGGTTCATGTAGAGGACGTCGTGGTACTCGGCGAACTTGCCCGCGTCCTGCGCGCACGCGGCAGCGTTCGCCGCGCGGCGGGAGCCGTTGCCGCCCATGTTCCCGTCGATGATCGAGGCGAGGTGGTACTCGACCTTGATCTGGCCGGTCCGCTCCAGCTCGTGGATCGTGTCCCGCAGAGCGTTCTCGAACGAGGCGCATGCGGGGCAGCGGAAGTCCTCCCACACCGTGAGGGTGGAGGGCGCGTCGCTCGCGCCGACCGGGATCGCGAGCTGTTCCTCGCCCTGGGCGCCGCTCGGCACGAGGAGCGGCCCGGCCTCCGTGCCGCCGCCGTCGTCCTTGCCGCTGTTCGCGGCCACCAGGCCGGCCACGGCGGCCAGCCCGAGCACACCCACGACGGCCGACGCCACGATCAGGGTCCGGCGACGCTTCTCGCGTGCCTTCTCCCGCGCCCGTTCCTGCTGGAGTCGCTCGCGGGCGACCCGCTTTCGCTCTTGGTTCTCGCTCACACCCCGCAAACGAACCGGGGAGGCGTGTGCACGCCTCCCCGGTCCCTGATCCACCCGTACGAGCTACGGATTCCTGCGCACGCCCCGGGCCAGTTCGCCCGTCAGTTCCCGTACGGCCGTCACGGCCGCGGCGTCGTCCGGCGCGTCGAGCATCCGCTTGACGAACGCCGATCCGACGATCACACCGTCGGCGAATGCGGCGACCTCCGCGGCCTGCTCGGGGTTGGACACCCCGAGCCCCACGCACACCGGCATCTCGGTCGTGGCGCGCGTGCGGTGCACAAGGTCCTGGGCCTGCTCACCGACCGACTCGCGGGTGCCGGTGACACCCATCAGCGACGCCGCGTAGACGAAGCCCGACCCGGCCGCCGTGATCTTGGCGAGGCGGGCGTCCTGGCTGCTGGGCGCGACGACGAAGACGGTGGCGAGACCGTGCTTCTCCGCGTGCTCCCGCCACAGGCCGGCCTCCTCGACCGGCAGGTCGGGCAGGATGCACCCGGCGCCGCCCGCCTCCGCCAGCTCCGCGGTGAAGCGCTCGACGCCGTAGCGGTCGATCGGGTTCCAGTACGTCATCACCAGGACCGGCTTGCCGGTGGCCGTATGCGCCTCGCGGACCGTGCGCATCACATGGGCGATCTTGACGCCGCCGCGCAGCGCGATGTCGTCGGCGGTCTGGATGACGGGGCCGTCGAGGACGGGATCGCTGTGCGGCAGCCCCACCTCCACCACGTCGGCGCCGCCCTCGAACGCGGCCTTGACGGCCTCGATGCCCACATCGACCGTCGGGAACCCGGCCGGCAGATACGCGATGAGCGCGGCCCGGTTCTCGTTCCTCGCCGCCGCGAGCGTGTCGTTCAGCAGGTGAAGGTTGCCGCTCACTTCGCGTCCCCCTGGATCTCGGCGGCGCCGTTGTCGGCGGAGGCGTCGGCCTCGACCTGGGCGTCGGTCTCGTACAGCCCGAAGTACCGTGCGGCGGTGTCCATGTCCTTGTCACCGCGTCCGGAGAGGTTCACCAGGATCAGGCCGTCCGGGCCCAGCTCCCTGCCCACCTCGAGCGCACCGGCCAGCGCGTGTGCCGACTCGATCGCCGGGATGATGCCCTCGGTGCGCGACAGCAGGCGCAGGGCCTGCATGGCCGCGTCGTCGGTGACCGCGCGGTACTCGCCGCGGCCGGAGTCCTTGAGGTACGCGTGCTCGGGGCCGATGCCGGGGTAGTCGAGCCCGGCCGAGATCGAGTACGGCTCGGTGATCTGGCCCTCCTCGTCCTGGAGGACATAGGAACGTGAACCGTGCAGGATGCCGGGCTCGCCCGCGGTCAGCGTCGCCGCGTGCTCCCCCGTCTCCACACCGTGGCCGGCGGGCTCGCAGCCGATCAGGCGCACACCGGCGTCGGGGATGAAGGCGTGGAACAGACCGATGGCGTTGGATCCGCCGCCGACGCAGGCGACGGCCGCGTCGGGGAGCCGCCCCGCCCTCTCGAGGATCTGCCGCCTGGCCTCCACACCGATCACGCGGTGGAAGTCGCGCACCATGGCGGGGAAGGGGTGCGGTCCCGCGACCGTGCCGAAGAGGTAGTGCGTGCGGTCGACATTGGCCACCCAGTCGCGGAACGCCTCGTTGATGGCGTCCTTGAGGGTCCGGCTGCCGGATTTCACGGCGACGACCTCGGCGCCGAGCATCCTCATCCGGGCCACGTTCAGGGCCTGGCGCCGGGTGTCGATCTCACCCATGTAGATGGTGCAGTGCAGCCCGAACAGGGCGCAGGCGGTCGCGGTCGCCACGCCGTGCTGGCCGGCGCCGGTCTCCGCGATGACCCGGGTCTTGCCCATGCGCTTGGTGAGCAGCGCCTGGCCCAGAACATTGTTGATCTTGTGCGAGCCCGTGTGGTTGAGGTCCTCGCGCTTGAGGAAGACCCGGGCGCCGCCGGCGTGCTCGGCGAACCGGGCGACCTCGGTGAGGGCGCTCGGGCGGCCCGTGTAGTCGACCATGAGCTGGTTCAGCTCGGCGGCGAAGGCCGGGTCGCTCTTGGCCTTGTCGTACTCGACGGCGACCTCGTCCACGGCGGCGACGAGCGCCTCCGGGATGAACTTGCCGCCGAAGGCGCCGAAGTAGCCCTGGGCGTTGGGGACTTGACCCTCCGGGTCGGGGATGAAGTAGTCGCTCGACATGGCGACGCAGCTCCTTGTCGGGGCGGGGCCCCGGGACGTGTCGGGTGTACGGGAGCGGAGTGCGGGCGTTTGCCGCGGCGCGGGGCGTTTCCCCACCCCTCCCCTTCCCGGAACCGGGGGCTCCGCCCCCAGACCCCCCGCCTCGAAGGCCTGCGAGGCTGAAGTTGCCGGGCAACTTCAGCCCGTCCGAGGCACTCCCCCTGCGCCTGGCGGCGTGGGAGGTACCCCCACCCACGGCCGCCAGGCCGTAGGTGGAGATGGAGAAAACCGCGCGAAGCGCGGTACGGGGTCCGGGACTTGCCCTCACGCGGCGGAGCCGCGCATCGGTACAGCGGGAAGGGGCGGGGGTGGGGAAGAAACCCGCCGGGAACGGCCTAGCGGCCGACGCGCGCAGGCGCGCCGCGCCATCGCATGCCGTTGACCTGCCCCGGCTCGTCCCCTATCACGTACCGCACGCGCCGCCCGTGCACCCGCCGCGCCGGTGCCCGGCAGCCTCGCGGCCGGCAGCCTCGGGCGAGCCGTGCGTACGGGTCGCGGGGCGCTCCGGACGCCGCCGCGTGCGCGGGCGTACCCGCGAGCGGAGCGACGGGGCCCGGGAACCCGGTGCGGCGGCGGACGGCGGTCATGTCGGGCTCAGCTCCGCCCGTGCCGCAGCGCCGGGTGCGCGCCGGCGGCGACCAGGTCGGCGACGGCCGACTTGGGGTCCCGGCCGGTGACCAGGGACTCGCCGACGAGCACGGCGTCTGCCCCCGCGTTGGCGTAGGCGATCAGGTCGTGCGGGCCGCGCACGCCGGACTCGGCGATCTTGACGATGTGCGCCGGGATCTCGGGGGCGACCCGTTCGAAGGTGGAGCGGTCGACCTTGAGCGTCTTGAGGTCACGCGCGTTCACGCCGATGATCTTCGCGCCGGCGTCGACGGCCCGCTCGGCCTCTTCCTCGTCGTGCACCTCGACCAGCGGGGTCAGACCGATGGACTCGGCCCGCTCGATCAGGGAGACCAGAGCCTCCTGCTCGAGCGCGGCGACGATCAGCAGCACGAGGTCGGCGCCGTAGGCGCGCGCCTCCCACAGCTGGTACGCGGCGACGATGAAGTCCTTGCGCAGCACAGGAATGTCGACCTTGGCGCGCACGGCCTCGAGGTCGGCGAGCGATCCGCCGAAGCGGCGCTCCTCGGTCAGCACGGAGATGACGGCCGCGCCGCCCGCCTCATAGTCGGCGGCCAGCCCGGCGGGGTCGGCGATCGCGGCGAGCGCGCCCTTGGAGGGGCTGGAGCGCTTGACTTCGCAGATCACGTTGACGGCCTCGCCGCGCAGTGCGGCGACGCCGTCCTTGGCCGCAGGAGCCTTGGCGGCGCGCTCCTTGAGCTCGTCGAGGCTGACACGCGCCTGCCGCTCTGCCAGGTCGGCGCGCACACCTTCGATGATCTCGTCGAGCACACTCACGCGAGCGGCCCCCTTCCGGGACGGTGTTGATGGATCAGGATCAGCCACCTCGATGGTATCCGGAGGAGGGCCGAGGGCCCGCATCCGGTGGGCGCCTGTCCCACTACCTGGGACTTCACGGTGCCAGGGCGGAGCCGAACGGCAGGTTCCGCACCACGCTGAAGATCAGCAACAGGCCGCCCACGGCCCACCACCATCCCGTGGAGAGACCGATGCGCAGGGGCTTGCCCTGTACTGCGCGAATCAGCCACATGACCCACACGATGGTGAAGACGCCATAGCCGACGACGGCGACCGCGTTGGCTCCGAGGGCGCCGGCCAGGTCGCCGTGGATGAACGCGTGTGCGCTGCGCAGTCCGCCGCAGCCGGGGCAGAGGATGCCGGTGAAGCGCAGCAGCGGGCAGACCGGGTAGTGCCCGGGCTCGTTCGGATCGACGGTCCCGACGTACGCGAAGGCAGCGGCGACGCCGCTGATGGCGGCGAGCGGCGCGACGACCCGCCGCGCGAGCGTCGGCCGAGCCACGGCCGCCCGCCCGCCGGGCCCACCGCGCGCCGCAGCCGCTGCCGCTGCCGTGAGCCCAGGGGCCGCAGGGCCGGGCCCCATTGCCCCCCAGCCCCCCGCCTGCCCCGCGGGATCCGCAGGCGCGGGCCCGCCGGTCGGGCCGGGCAGAGCCGCCGGTACCGCCCCCGCAGCAGCAGGCCCCCGCACAGCACGGCCGTCGCAAAGCGCGGCGGCACCCTCCGGCACGGACGGGACGGCATCGGGACCGGGCGCCCCAGGGGGGCCCGTAACCCCCGACCTTCCCGCCTGCCCTGCGGGATCCGCAGGCGCGGGCCCGCCGGTCGGGCCGGGCAGAGCCGCCGGTACCGCCCCCGCAGCAGCAGGCCCCCGCACAGCACGGTCGTCGCAAAGCGCGGCGGCACCCTCCGGCACGGACGGGACGGCATCGGGACCGGGTGTCGAGGGCAGCGGAGGCGGGGTGGCGTTCACGCGGTGATTCTCCCCGTTCGACGGCAGCGGGGGGGGGGGGGGGGGGGGGGGGGGGGGGGGGGGGGGGGGGGGGGGGGGGGGGGGGGGGGGGGGGGGGGGGGGGGGGGGGGGGAGGGGAGAGAGGGAGGAGGAGCCATATACGTTAC
>NZ_JBVHTA010000008.1:150118-225208 GCF_055566095.1 Streptomyces sp. NPDC027962 | reverse complement strand
GCGCGGCAGCCAACCCCCCCCCCCCCCCCCCCCCCCCCCCCCCCCCCCCCCCCCCCCCCCCCCCCCCCCCCCCCCCCCCCCCCCCCCCCCCCGCTGCGTGACATCTTGGGTGCGCGGTCTCAGACCCTCGCGCTCTCCCGCACCGCAGCGCGGTTGCGGGCCTCGACCACTTCCTCGGGCTCCTGCGGGGTGCCGAGGCCGGCCATCTTCATCGCGCCGCCGACGACCCCGCCGAGCAGGATGAGGGCGAAGCCCGCCCAGAAGCCGACCGGGCTGTTCGCCACCATGAAGACGCCTGCCACGCAGAAGCCGATGAAGGCGATGATGGTGCCGGTCCAGGCGGCCGGGGTGTGTCCGTGGCTGCTGCCCGCCATGAGTTGCTCCTCGTTTCTGGTGCGATGTCGTGAGCCGGTGCTCGAGCCGAGCCCGGGCGCTCGTCAGTCATTGTCCCGTACGCCGGGACGAGCGCCGATCGGGGGTCATGCTTCGCGCGTGGGGTCCTCGCCGCGGTCCAGGGCCTTCCACAGCTCCTCGGGGCGGTCCGGGTCGGCGGGCCGGGCCGCCTTGCGGGGCCGGGGACGGCCGTCGCGTTCGTAGCGGCCGGACATGGAGGGCCATTGACGGCCGAACCGGAGGGCCAGGAGACCGGCGAGCAGGATGAGCACGCCGCCCGCGGCGGCGACGTAGGGCCACGCGGTGTGCGTGAGCGACTCGACGGTGGCGGCGGTGTCGCCGGCGGTCCGGGCGGCCTTCTCGTCGAGCGCTTCGCCGTCGGACGCGCCGAGGAGTGCGGCCGCCGCGGCGCCCGCACCGCTCAGGGCGAGCAGCGCGGCGACGAGGGAGCGGCCTGCACGCCGTACGGCGAAGACGGCGACGAGCGCGGCCAGGCCGACGATCGCGAGCGCCGTGGGCAGGCCGGTGACGTCGGAGCCCTTGGCGTCGAGGGAGACGGTCCCACCGCCGACGGACGCGGTGCCCTCGGCCCAGATCCGGCCGGCCGCGAGCAGGACGACGGTCGCGCCGACGGCGCCGAGGAACAGGGCGGTGGCCAGGCTGCGTCGGCTGCTTGTGGCGGCCGTCGCGGCTGCGGCTCGGGGCTGGGGTACGGGTACGGCACTCACGCCCTCCACTATCCCTTACCGCTCCCGGTGCCGTTGAGGCGGTTGGCCGTGTGTACGGCGCGCAGCACCGCGGCCGCCTTGTTGCGGCACTCGGTGTCCTCGGCGACGGGGTCGGAGTCGGCCACGACACCCGCCCCGGCCTGCACATACGCCGTTCCGTCGCGCAGCAGGGCGGTGCGGATGGCGATGGCGGTGTCGGAGTCGCCGGCGAAGTCGAGGTAGCCGACGCAGCCGCCGTAGAGGCCGCGGCGCGAGGGCTCGAGTTCGTCGATGATCTGCATGGCGCGGGGCTTGGGCGCGCCGGAGAGGGTGCCCGCGGGGAAGCAGGCGGTGAGCACGTCGAAGGCGGTGCGTCCGTCGGCGACCTTGCCGGTCACGGTGGACACGATGTGCATGACGTGGGAGTACCGCTCGATCGACATGAAGTCGACGACCTCGACGCTGCCGGGCTCGCAGACCCGGCCCAGGTCGTTGCGGCCGAGGTCGACGAGCATCAGGTGCTCGGCGCGTTCCTTGGGGTCGGCGAGCAGTTCCTCCGCGAGGTCGTGGTCCTCCTGCGGGGTGGCGCCGCGCGGGCGCGTGCCGGCGATGGGGTGGACCATGGCGTGCCCGTCCTCGACCTTGACGAGCGCCTCGGGGCTGGAGCCGACGACGTCGAAGCCGTCGAAGCGGAAGAGGTACATGTACGGGGACGGGTTGGTGGCGCGCAGCACCCGGTAGACGTCCAGCGCGCTTGCGGCGCACGGGGTTTCGAAGCGCTGGGAGGGCACGACCTGGAAGGCCTCGCCGGCCCGGATGCGCTCCTTGATGTCCTCGACGGCGGCCTGGTAGTCGGTGCCGCCCCACAGCGCGGAGAACTCCGGCAGCTCGGAGGCGGGCAGCGCGGCGGGCGGGGACGAGAGCGGCCTGGCAAGGTCCGACTCCATGGCGTCGAGCCTGGCGACGGCGTCGGCGTAGGCCTCGTCGACGCCGGTGTCGAGGTCGTTGTGGTTGATCGCGTTGGCGATCAGCAGGACCGTGCCGTCCCAGTGGTCGAGGACGGCGAGGTCCGACGTGAGCAGCATGGTCAGCTCGGGCAGCTTCAGGTCGTCGCGCTCGCCGGGGCCGATCTTCTCCAGTCGGCGCACGATGTCGTAGCCGAGGTAGCCGACCATGCCGCCGGTGAAGGGCGGCATGCCGGACGCGAGGTCACGGGGGGTGTGCAAGGCCTCGACGGTGGCGCGCAGGGCCTTCAGCGGGTCGCCGTCGACAGGGACGCCGACCGGCGGGTTGCCCAGCCAGTACGCCTGCTCGTCGCGGACGGTCAACGTCGCGTCGGAGCGAACGCCGATGAAGGAGTAGCGCGACCAGGACCGGCCGTTCTCGGCCGACTCCAGCAGGAAGGTGCCGGGACGCTCCGCGGCGAGCTTGCGGTACAGCCCGACGGGCGTGTCGCCGTCCGCGAGGAGCCGGCGGCTGACGGGGATGACGCGGCGGTCGGCGGCGAGCTTGCGGAACGTCTCGAGATCCATGGCGCCAGACCCTACTTGCCGAGGAGTACGTCGGCGTCGAAACAGGTGCGGGCCCCGGTGTGGCAGGCGGCGCCCACCTGGTCGACCCTGACGAGGACGGTGTCGGCGTCGCAGTCGAGGGCCACCGACTTGACGTGCTGGACATGGCCGGAGGTGTCGCCCTTGACCCAGTACTCCCGGCGGCTGCGGGACCAGTAGGTGCATCGGCCGGTGGTCAGGGTGCGGTGCAGCGCCTCGTCGTCCATCCAGCCGAGCATGAGCACCTCACCGGTGTCGTACTGCTGGGCGATGGCGGGAACCAGTCCGTCGGCGCTCCGCTTGAGGCGGGCGGCGATGGCCGGATCGAGGCTGCTGGCGGGGCCACTGCTGGTCATACGGCCCATTGTGCCGTGCCGAAGGTGGTGGCCGGGCGGTGCGTCCACTGGGCGGACCCGGCGCCCCCGCCGTACGCTGACGGGCATGTCGACCCATGCCAAGCGTGAACGACTCCTGCTCGCCGACCTGTTGGAGGGGGCCGGTCCGGATGCGCCGACCCTGTGCGAGGGCTGGCGGACCCGGGAGCTCGCGGCCCATGTGGTGATGCGCGAGCGGCGGCCCGACGCGGCGGGCGGGATACTGCTCAGCGCGCTCAGGGACAGGGCGGAGCGGATCCAGGCCGAGTTCGCCGCCAAGCCGTACGAGGAGCTGGTGCACCTCATCCGTACCGGGCCGCCGCGGATGTCCCCGTACGGGATCAAACAGATCGACGAGGCCGCGAACACGGTGGAGTTCTTCGTGCACGCGGAGGACGTACGGCGGGCGCAGCCGGAGTGGCTGCCGCGCGAGCTGGACCGGGTCTTCGAGAACACGCTGTGGTCCCGGCTGGAGAAGGCCGCGCGGCTGCTCGGCAGGAAGTCGCCCGTGGGTCTGGTGCTGCGCAGGTCGAACGGCCAGACGGCGGTGGCCCACAAGGGCACTCCGGTGGTGACGGTGACCGGCGAGCCGGGCGAGCTGACGCTCTTCGCCTTCGGGCGGCAGCAGACGACCCAGGTGGACATGGAAGGCGACAAGGACGCGATGGCCCGGCTGCGTGAGGCCAAGCTCGGCTTCTAGGCGGCCAGGTTCGGCTTCTGAACGTACGTCCGGACGGGCGGCCCGCCGGGCGTACGGGCTCATCGTGCGTCCCCCTCACCACTCACCGGCAGGGCTGCCCACCGCGCGCCGGACGGGAGGTCGAACATCGCCGTCATGATCTTCCCGGCCGTGGAGAGCTGGACCACCAGCAGCGGGAACAGGACGATCAGCGCCGGATCCCGAGGGCGCGCACGGAGCGGTCGGCCGGCCCTTCCGTGAGGAAGCCCCCCAGCGTGTGGACGCCTGCACGGCGTAGCGGCCGCGCCAGCATCCGCCGTCACGAGGATCAATGAGCCGACGGTGGCGCAGGCGAAGAGGATGCCGTCGGTGCCGACGAGGGCCACCCCGCCGGTGGTGCTGAGCAGGGTCGCAGCGGAGACGTGGTCCCCCGCGACGGCCGGCCCGCCGCCGACCGGGCCGAGGGCCGCCCCGCCCGCGGAGAAGTGCTCGGGGTCGTCCTGGTCGGCGGCGGCCGGGCCGCACAGCAGGAGCGACACCGCGACGAACGCGAGGAAGACGACAAGCGCGAGGGACCGGCCCTCGAACCCGGCGCTCGCCGCGAGGGGCTGGGCGAGGAGTACACGGGATCACAGAGCGGATACCGCACCAGCGCGGCGGATGCGCGTACAGAGGCGGCCACCCCTGCGGTGCCCGCGCACAGGCAGGAGCGGGCCGGAGTGTGCGGCGGCACACCCTGCGGCCTCAGGTCTCGAGTCGGCGGGCCGCGAGGGCGAGGGAGACCTCGACGAGATCGGACGGCCGGGACAGGGAGCGGCCGGTGAGCTGTTCGAAGCGGCGGAGCCGGTTGAGGACGGTGTTGCGGTGGCAGTAGAGCCGCGTCGCCGCGCGTTGCGCGGAGCCCTCGGCGTCGAACCAGGCGGTGAGCGTCTCGACGAGCAGGTCGCGGTCGGCCGGGTCGATCCCGTACAGGGGGCCCAGGATGCGCTCCGCGAGCGCCCGGCCGAGAGGCGGGGAGGAGACGACGAGGGCGGCGGGAAGGTGTTCCTCGAGGAGCACGACACCGCCGGTGCGGGGGCAGGCCCGCAGTGCGGTGCCGGCGTGTCTTCGCGCCTCACCCAGGGCGGCGAGCCCGACGACGGCCGAGCTGATCCCGACACGGACGCCGGGCGCCGCGTGCAACCCGGCGGCGAGGGCGGCGGGGTCGAGCGGCATGCCGGGGGTCCCGCCTTCGGTGCCGCCGACTCCGGCGCGGTCCGGCATGTCGGTGTCGTCGCGGCGCGGAGCTTTCTGGCCTTCCGTCACGTTCGTGGCCTTGGGTGCCGTTGCCGCGCCCGCGAGGTGGACGATGGCCAGTTCCGCCTCCGGAGTGGCGTGCCACACCGCCGCGGTGCCCGGCGGCAGCGTCACGAGGGGCCCGGGTGCGTGCGGGTGGGCGGAGGCGGCCGCGATCACCACGTAGCGTCCTTCCTCCGGCAGATCGAGCATCGTCGCCGCTTCGGGCAGGTCGGTGATGCGGGCCGTGCCGTCCAGCAGCGCGGCGGTCATCAGGCGCAGACGGTTCTCGCGGCGCCAGGCCATCCGGCGTTCCGCCTGGCGGTAGGCGTCGGCGACGAGGGCGCAGTGCTCGTCGACGAAGTTCCAGACGTCCGCGGCGACATGGACGAGCAGCCGCATGTCCTCGGGGTGGCGCCGTGCGGTCTCGTCCACGAGCCCCTGCCACACCAGCGCCCCGCCGAGCCGGAACGCGTGCAGCACCGCGTCGAGCGGCACACCCTGCTCGGCCCGCGAGGCGCCGATCGCGCGCGAGGTGCGCCGCGCGATGTCCCGGCACTCCCTGGGTCGGATCAGGGAGGCCACGTTGTGGCGCAGGGACTGGTGGACCTCCTGCCAGACCTCCATGGCGTCCGCGTCGATCGCCGCCCGGTACGCGGGCTCCTGTTCGCGCAGTTCGCCGACCAGAGTGGTGGTCAGGCCGGCCACGTCGTCCAGCAGCACCTGAGCGGCCCGGTGCAGTACGACGAGCGCCTCGGCGCCCAGCAGGGAACGGGCGCGGGGCAGGGCGGCGCGGGGCGGGGGAACCGCTCTGACGCGCGAGCGTACGAGATTCGACATGGGCGGCCTCCACCTGGTCGGTTCGCTCCGGCGCGCGTGGGCGGGACACCTTCGCACCGGATCTACCTGACGCTCGCAGAATGGCATACCGCCCAGTCGGTACCCAGGGGTTTGCGCATTGTTCTCATTACGGTCCAGCAACACGACCGCGCGGGTTCAGGTCTTGAGCGCTCGAGAAGACGGGCGAGTTCGATGCGCGAGCGCACGCCGAGCAGTGCGAACACGCTGCGCCCCACGCGGGCAGCGGTACGCCCGGGCCGGCAGCCGGGAGGGCGCCCGGGGTCCGCCGGGTGCGGCCGGGGGGCCGTGGCGCCGGCAGGATCGCTCCGCTCCGGGGCGGGCAGTACGCCCGGGCAGTCCTGGTGATCCGGCCGCCCGGCGGCCGGATCACCTCCGTACCCTCAGCGGACCGGGTGGCCCGCCTCCCGCAACGTGTCCTTGACCTGGGAGATCCGCAGGTCGCCGAAGTGGAACACCGAGGCTGCGAGCACCGCGTCGGCGCCCGCCTCGATGGCCGGCGGGAAGTCGGCGAGCCTGCCGGCGCCGCCGGAGGCGATCACCGGGACCGTGACGTGTTTGCGCACGGCGGCGATCATCTCGGTGTCGTAGCCGTCCTTGGTGCCGTCGGCGTCCATGGAGTTGAGAAGGATCTCACCGGCCCCCAGCTCGGCGGCCCGGTGCGCCCATTCGACGGCGTCGATGCCGGTGCCCTTGCGGCCGCCGTGCGTCGTGACCTCGAAGGTGCCTTCCGGGGTTCGCCGGGCGTCCACGGAGAGCACGAGCACCTGGCGGCCGAAACGCTCGGCGATCTCGCGGATCAGCTCGGGGCGGGCGATCGCCGCGGTGTTGACGCCGACCTTGTCGGCGCCCGCGCGCAGCAGCTTGTCCACGTCCTCGGCGCTGCGCACCCCGCCGCCGACGGTGAGCGGGATGAACACCTGCTCGGCGGTTCGGCGCACCACGTCGTAGGTGGTCTCCCGGTTGCCGGAGGAGGCGGTGATGTCGAGGAAGGTGAGCTCGTCGGCGCCCTCGGCGTCGTAGAGCTTGGCCATCTCGACGGGGTCGCCCGCGTCGCGCAGGTTCTGGAAGTTGACGCCCTTGACGACCCGGCCGTTGTCGACGTCCAGGCAGGGGATCACCCGCACCGCGAGGGTCATGCGGCACCTCCATCGGTTCCGGTCGGCCGGTACGCCTCGACCTCGACCTCGACGACCAGCGAGGGGTCGACGAAGCCGGAGACGACGAGCATCGACGCGGCCGGCCGGACCGCACCGAAGATCTCCTTGTGGGCGCGCCCGACCTCGTCGACGTCGCGGGCGTGCGTGATGTACATCCGGGTGCGTACGACGTCCTCGGCGCCGAGCCCGAGTTCCTTCAGGGCGTCGATCGACACGCCGAAGGCGGTGACGGTCTGCTCGTACGGGCTGCCCGCGGCGATCTGGCCGCCGACGACCGAGGTGCAGCCGGAGACCAGCACCAGGCCGTTCGGCAGCTCGACGGCGCGGGAGTAGCCGAACGACTCCTCCCAGGGGCCGCCCGAGCCGATGCGGCGTACGGAACCGCTCATGCGGACACCGCCGCGAGCGCCTCCTCGAGGGTGAACGCCTTGGCGTACAGCGCCTTGCCGACGATGGCGCCCTCGACGCCCTCGGGGACCAGGGCCGCGAGTGCGCGCAGGTCGTCGAGGGAGGAGACACCACCGGAGGCGACGACCGGCCGGTCGGTCGCGGCGCACACGTTCCTCAGCAGCTCCAGGTTGGGGCCCTGGAGGGTGCCGTCCTTGGCGATGTCGGTGACGACGTAGCGGGCGCAGCCCTCGGAGTCAAGACGGGCGAGGGTCTCGTAGAGGTCGCCGCCGTCACGGGTCCAGCCGCGGCCGCGCAGCGTCGTCCCGCGGACGTCGAGGCCGACGGCGATCTTGTCGCCGTGCTCCGCGATGACCTTGGCGACCCATTCGGGGGTCTCCAGCGCGGCGGTGCCCAGGTTGACGCGGCGGCAGCCGGTGGCGAGCGCGGCCTCGAGGGAGGCGTCGTCGCGGATGCCGCCGGACAGCTCGACCTTGATGTCCATGGCCTCGGCGACCTCGGCGATCAGCGCGCGGTTGTCGCCGGTGCCGAAGGCGGCGTCCAGGTCCACGAGGTGGAGCCACTCGGCGCCGGCCCGCTGCCAGGTGAGCGCCGCCTCGAGCGGGGAGCCGTAGGAGGTCTCCGTACCGGACTCGCCGTGGACGAGGCGGACGGCCTGGCCGTCGCGGACGTCGACTGCGGGAAGGAGTTCAAGCTTCGGCATCAGAGCGTCTCGATCCAATTCGTGAGCAGCTGGGCGCCGGCGTCGCCGGACTTCTCGGGGTGGAACTGGGTGGCCCACAGGGCGCCGTTCTCGACGGCGGCGACGAACCGCTCGCCGTGCTCGGCCCAGGTGACCCGGGGTGCGCGCATCGCCGGGTTGGTGATCTCGAGGCTCCACTCGTGCACGGCGTAGGAGTGCACGAAGTAGAACCGGGCGTCGGCGTCGAGGCCGGCGAAGAGCTCGCTGCCGGCCGGGGCGTCGACGGTGTTCCAGCCCATGTGCGGCACGACGGGCGCCTGGAGCGGGCCGACGGTGCCGGGCCACTCGTCGAGGCCCTCGGTCTCCACGCCGTGCTCGATGCCGCGCTCGAACAGGATCTGCATTCCGACGCAGATGCCCATGACGGGGCGGCCGCCGGAGAGCCTGCGGTCGATGATCCACTCGCCGCGGGCCTTCTTCAGGCCGTCCATGCAGGCGGAGAAGGCGCCCACGCCGGGGACGAGGAGCCCGTCGGCGTTCAGCGCCTTGTCGTAGTCGCGGGTGATCTCGACGTCGGCGCCGACCCGGGCGAGCGCCCGCTCGGCGGAGCGCACGTTGCCGAACCCGTAGTCGAAGACGACGACCTTCTTCTGTGGCGTCGCAGTGGTCATCCCCAGATCCCCTGAATCCGCATCACGCCGGCCACCAGGCACATCAGCGATGCTCCTGCGAGCAGCACGATGGGCCCCTTGGGCAGCTTCTGCTTGGAGAACGAGTACACACCGCCGGCGAGGAACAGCCCGACGACGATGAGAATGGTCGAGAGGCCGGTCACAGCGCACCCTTCGTCGAGGGGAGAATGCCGGCCGCGCGCGGGTCGCGCTCCGAGGCGTACCGCAGGGCACGGGCGAGCGCCTTGAACTGGCACTCCACGATGTGGTGGGCGTTGCGCCCGTACGGGACGTGGATGTGCAGCGCGATCTGCGCCTGGGCGACGAACGACTCGAAGATGTGCCGGGTCATGGTCGTGTCGTACTCGCCGATCATCGGTGCCATGTTCTCGGGCTCGGTGTGCACCAGGTACGGGCGGCCCGACAGGTCCACGGTGACCTGGGCGAGGGACTCGTCCAGCGGCACGGTGCAGTTGCCGAAACGGTAGATGCCCACCTTGTCGCCGAGGGCCTGCTTGAAGGCGGCGCCCAGCGCGAGGGCGGTGTCCTCGATGGTGTGGTGGCTGTCGATGTGCAGGTCGCCGTCGGTCTTGACGGTGAGGTCGAACAGACCGTGCCGGCCGAGCTGGTCGAGCATGTGGTCGTAGAAGCCGACGCCGGTGGCGACGTCGACCTTTCCGGTGCCGTCGAGGTCGATCTCGACGAGGACCGAGGTCTCCTTGGTCGTGCGCTCGACCCGTCCTACGCGGCCGCTCATGAACTCTGCTCCTTCTTCAAAGCGCGAACCGCATCGAGGAACGCGTCGTTCTCTTCGGGTGTGCCCGCGGTCACCCGCAGCCATCCCGGTACGCCGTTGTCACGGACCAGGACGCCCCGGTCGAGGATCTGCTGCCACACCGCGTGGGCGTCGTCAAAGCGGCCGAACTGCACGAAGTTGGCGTCCGACTCCGTGACCTCGTAGCCGGCTGCCCGCAGCTCCGCGACCAGCCGGTCCCGCTCGGTCTTCAGCTGCTCGACGTACCCGAGCAGCGTATCGGTGTGCTCCAGCGCGGCCAGCGCGGTGGCCTGGGTGACGGCCGACAGGTGGTACGGCAGGCGCACCAGCTGAACGGCGTCGACCACGGCGGGGTGCGCGGCCAGGTAGCCGAGACGGAGTCCGGCGGCGCCGAAGGCCTTGGACATGGTGCGGGAGATCACCAGGTTGGGGCGGCCCTCGATGAGAGGCAACAGCGAGGGCCGGTGGCTGAATTCCACATACGCCTCGTCGACGACGACCAGCGAGGGTTTGGCGGCCTGCGCCGCCTCGTACAGGGCGAGGACCGTCTCGACGTCGACCGCGGTGCCGGTGGGGTTGTTGGGCGACGTGATGAACACGACGTCCGGGTGGTGCTCCGCGATGGCCGCCCGGGCCGCCGCGGGGTCGATGGTGAAGTCGTCCTTGCGCGGGCCGGAGATCCAGCCGGTGCCGGTGCCGCGCGAGATCAGGCCGTGCATCGAGTACGACGGCTCGAAGCCGATCGCGATACGGCCGGGCCCGGCGAAGGTCTGGAGCAGTTGCTGGATGACCTCGTTGGAGCCGTTGGCCGCCCACACGCCTTCGGGTGCGACCTCGTACCCGGTGGTGCGGGTGAGGTAGCGGGCCAGCTCGGTGCGCAGCTCGACCGCGTCCCGGTCGGGGTAGCGGTTGAGCTGCCGGGCGGCGTCGCGCACCCGCTCGGCGATGCGCTCGACGAGCGGCTCCGGCAGCGGGTACGGGTTCTCGTTGGTGTTCAGCCGGACGGGCACGTCGAGCTGCGGCGCGCCGTACGGGGACTTGCCGCGCAGTTCGTCGCGGACGGGAAGGTCGTCGATGCCGATGTCGGTCACTGTCCCGGGACCTTCCAGCCGAACCTTGCCTTCATCGCGGCGCCGTGCGCCGGCAGGTCCTCCGCCTCGGCCAGCGTGACCACGTGGTGGGTGATCTCGGCGAGCGCGTCCCGCGTGTAGTCCACGATGTGGATGCCGCGCAGGAACGACTGGACCGACAGACCGGACGAGTGGCAGGCGCAGCCGCCTGTCGGCAGGACGTGGTTGGACCCGGCGGCGTAGTCGCCGAGGGAGACCGGGGCCCAGGGGCCGACGAAGACGGCGCCCGCGTTGCGGACGCGTGCCGCGAGGGCGGCAGCGTCGGCGGTCTGGATCTCCAGGTGCTCGGCGCCGTAGGCGTTGACGACCCTGAGGCCGTCCTCGATGTCGGAGACGAGCACGATGGCGGACTGCCGGCCGGTGAGGGCGGGCTTGATCCGGTCCTCGATGTGCTTGGTCGCGGCGACCTGCGGCTCCAGCTCCCGCTCGACGGCGGCCGCCAGCTCCTCGGAGTCGGTGACCAGCACGGCCGCGGCCAGCGGGTCGTGCTCGGCCTGGCTGATCAGGTCGGCGGCGACGTGCACCGGGTCGGCGGTGGAGTCGGCGAGGACGGCGATCTCGGTCGGTCCGGCCTCGGTGTCGATGCCGATCCTGCCGGTGAAGTAGCGCTTGGCGGCGGCGACCCAGATGTTGCCCGGGCCGGTGACCATGTTCGCGGGCGCGCAGGACTCGGTGCCGTACGCGAACATCGCGACGGCGGTGGCGCCGCCGACCGCGTACACCTCGTCGACGCCGAGCAACGCGCAGGCGGCGAGGATCGTCGGGTGCGGGATGCCGCCGAACTCCTTCTGGCCGGGCGAGGCCAGTGCGACGGACTCGACGCCCGCCTCCTGTGCCGGGACCACGTTCATGATCACGGAGGACGGGTAGACGGACCGGCCGCCGGGCGCGTACAGCCCGACGCGGTCGACCGGGACCCACTTCTCGGTGACGGTGCCGCCCGGCACGACCTGGGTGGTGTGTTCACTGCGGCGCTGGGCGCGGTGCACGATCCTGGCCCGGCGGATGGACTCCTCCAGGGCGGCCCTGACGTCGGGGGCGAGCTCCGCCAGAGCCCTGGCCAGCGCGGCGGCGGGCACCCGCACCTGGTCCAGTGTCACGCCGTCGAATTTCTCCGCGTAGTCGATCAGCGCCGCGTCGCCACGATGATGCACGGCCTCGCAGATGGGCCGCACCTTGTGCAGGGCGGCTTCCACGTCGAACTCGGCACGGGGCAGCAGGTCGCGCAGAGCGCCACCCTCGGGGAGGGCGTCGCCGCGCAGATCGATTCGAGAGATCACGTAAGCAATTCTCTCAGACCGTTTCAGGCGTCCGTTCTCCGTATCAGTGGCTGATACGAGCCCCACAAGTTGACCATCACCACTAGCGTTCAGCCCGTCACTCAGCGGGAAGAACACCTGTACGAACCAACGAAGCGGAGGGGCGGCAGTGACCGAGCCGCTGGACGACGGGCCTCCGGACGGACTGAGCCCGACCGAGCTGCACCTGTGGAACGCCTTCAGAAACGGAAGCACGTACGACCTCAGCGACACCGATCCCCTGCTGAACGATCCCTTCTCCCCTCTGCCGTGGGGCCCCGAGCGCAGTGTCCGCGCATCCATCGTGGCCCGGCTGCTGCTGAGCGGGCCGGCCGCCAGGCCGGGCCGGGTCGCCGCGCTCAAGCTGCGCGGGGTCCTGATCACCGGCACGCTCAAACTCGCCGGCGGCAGCATCGCCCCCTACGTGGAGCTGCACGGCTGCCGCTTCGAGAACGAGCTGCTGATGCCGGAGGCCCACTTCACCACCGTGCGGATGGTCGGCTGCGCCATCCCCCGGATCGAGGCCGCCCGGCTGCGCACCGAGGGCGATCTGCATCTGCCGCGCTGCCGCGTCGACCACGGCATCCGGCTCACCGACGCCCAGATCGGCACGGACCTGCTGATCAACCAGATCCATGTGCGACCGGACCGCCGCGGCCGGGCGATCACCGCGGACGGCATGTCGGTCGCCCAGGACTTACAGGCCGAACTGATCGAGACGTACGGCGAGTTCAGTCTGCGCGGCGCGAAGGTCGGGGTCTCGCTCAGCCTGCGGGGCAGCCGGCTGCGGGCGGCGGCAGAGCGCCGAGCGCTGAACGCACCGCAGTTGAGCGTGGAGCGCACGCTCTACATGACGGGCGCGTGGGTGAGCGTGTCCACGGGCAACCAGGGCGCCACTCCCCCGTTCGGGATCGGCGCGTCCGGCACTCCCGCGCGCGGCACCCGGCTGCAGCCCTTCGAGTGCCACGGCGGGGTGCGCCTCGACGACGGGCGGTTCGGGGACGCGGTCGACCTCCAGCGGGCGCGGTTCGTGCTGAGCCCGCGCGAGGAGCTGTCGCTGCGCCGGATCGCCACCCCGGAGCTGCGGTTCAACGCGGAGTGCCCGGAGGAGGGGCGGGTCGTGCTGAACGGCGCGAAAGTGGTGACGCTGATCGACCTGGCGGCGAGCTGGCCGGGGCCCGGCGGGCTGGCGATGGGCGGATTCGTCTACGAGAACCTCGTCCCGTACGAGGAGTTCCCGCTGTCGCGGCGGCTCGAGTGGGTCGCGTCCGCCACGCCGGAGTACTCACCCGAGCCGTACGAGCGCCTCGCGACCGTGCTGCGCAACAGCGGCGAGGACGCGGACGCCCGCGAGGTGCTGCTGGCCAAGCAGCGCCGGCGCCGGGAGACTCTGCCACTCGCCGGGAAGCTGTGGGGCTATCTGCAGGACCTGACGGTGGCGTACGGCTACCGGCCGGGCCGGGCGGCCCTGTGGATGGCGGTCCTGTGGGCGGCCGGCGCAATAGCCTTCGCGCAGGTCGCTCCGCCGCCGATCAAGCCCGGCGAGCACCCGGACTGGAATCCGGCCCTGTACGCCCTCGATCTGCTCGTCCCAGTGATCAATCTCGGCCAGGACGGGCACTGGCGACTCCAGGGCGCATGGCAGTGGGCGGCTGCCGTTCTGGTGCTGCTGGGCTGGATCCTCGCCACCACGGTGGCGGCGGGCGCGTCGCGGTTGCTGCGTCGCGGTTAGGCCACTTTCTTTACCCTCTCTTGACCTCGTCCGGGACAACCATTCCGCCGCTACCAAAGCTTCACAGTTGCCCTCTGGCGCTGCGTTCACCTGCGCGTTTTCAATGGTCCGCACCATGTCTTTGCTCCGCGCCCTGATCCGTACCGCGCGCATGATCCGCTCTGCGCCACAGCTCACCGACGGCCTCGTGCCCGACGAGGCGGTACTGCTCGACGCCCCCGACGACCGGCTCGGTCCCGCCCTCGTCGCGGCCGCCGCCGGGGAGTACGACACGGCCGCGAAGCTGCTCGCAACCACACGGGAATCAGCCGAATGGGAGAACCGCGACCGTTACGTCAAGAGACTCGCGGCCTTCGCCCAGAAGCGGGGCGAATGGCTCGCCGACTGGTTGCGGTCCTCGCCCCGCGACTCGGACGCACTCGTCGTCAAGGCCGAGCTCGCGGTCCGCAGAGCCTGGGAATCGCCGGCGCGACAGGAACAGCTGCGCGAGACGGGGCCGCTGATCGACGCGGCGGCGCAGGGCGAGCCGAACGACCCCGTGCCCTGGCGGATCGCCCTCGACCACGCACGCGGCACGCACGCCACGCACACGGCCTTCGCATCACTGTGGGCACAGGCGATCCGCCGCTCCTCGCACCACCACGGCTGCCATGTGGCAGCGCTGAAGTACCTGTCCGCCCAGTGGTACGGCTCGCACCGCGAGTGCTTCGACTTCGCGGAGCAGGCCGCGGCAGACGCACTGCCCGGCTCGCTGGTACAGGCGCTGCCCGTACGGGCGGCCTTCGCCCAGCTGCTGGGCGGCGAGGCGCGGACGTCCGTGCAGGCCGACCGGATCGACGCGGCGGCGGACCTCGCGGTCACGCTCTCCCACGAGTACGAGGCCGCGGACCCGTGGCCGGCCGAGGTACGCAATCTGCTCGCGTACGTGCTGGTGGCGCGCGGGCGCTGGGAGGAGGCGCTGACGCAGTTCCGGCTCATCGGCCCGTACGCGACGTCCTTTCCGTGGTCGTCGGTGACGGAGGACCCGCTGGGCCAGTTCCTCCACGCGCGCGACGGCGTACGGATCGAGGTCGCGTCCGTGACGCCGCTGCGTGGACTGGGGGGCGCCGCCCGCGGCCGCCAGGCCGTAGGGGGAGGACGGGTCCCGTTGCCCGACCATTACTCTTGACCGCTGTGACCACCGCTCGCCTGCCCCTCTTCCCGCTGAACTCGGTGCTGTTCCCGGGCCTCGTGCTGCCCCTGAACGTCTTCGAGGAGCGTTATCGCGCCATGATGCGCGAGCTGTCGAAGGCGGGCGAGGAGGAGCCGCGGCGCTTCGCGGTGGTCGCCATCCGCGACGGACGCGAGGTCGCGCCCACCGCACCCGGCATGCCGGACCAGACCACGCTCACGGAACGCGGCCCAGCGGCGGGCTTCGGCCAGGACCCCGTCCAGGCCTTCCACCGGGTCGGCTGCATCGCCGACGCGGCGACCATCCGTGAACGCGGGGACGGCAGCTTCGAGGTGCTCGCCACCGGTACGACCCGGGTCAAGCTGCTGTCCGTCGACACCACCGGACCGTTCCTGACGGCGGAGCTCGAGGAGCTCCCCGAGGAGCCGGGGGACGGCGCGGGCGCGCTCGCCGAAGGCGTCCTGCGGGCCTTCCTCAGCTACCAGAAGCGGCTCGCGGGCGCGCGCGAGCGGTCGCTGACGACGGGCGCGGATCTCCCGGACGACCCGTCGGTCGTCTCGTACCTCGTCGCCGCGGCGGCGGTGCTCGACACCCCCGCGAAGCAGCGGCTGCTCCAGGCGCCGGACACGGCGACGCGGCTGCGCGAGGAACTCACCCTGCTGCGCACGGAGACGGCGGTCCTGCGGCATCTGCCGTCGCTGCCGGCGGTCGACCTTACGTGGCGGCCGACGAACCCCAACTGACGCGAGGAACCACTGCCTTGGCGAAGAAGACGAAGAAGCAGTCGAGCGGCACGCCCGCGACGGTGGCCCTGACGTCGGCGGGTACCCCGTTCACCCTGCACGCCTACGACCACGACCCCTCGTCCGCCTCGTACGGAGAAGAAGCGGCACAGGCACTCGGCGTCTCCCGCGACCGCGTCTTCAAGACCCTGGTCGCGGACGTCGACGGCGCCCTGACGGTGGCGGTCGTCCCGGTCGCGGGCCAGCTCGACCTCAAAGCCCTCGCCTCGGCCGTCGGCGGCAAGCGCGCGACGATGGCCGACCCGGCGGCGGTGGAACGCACGACGGGATACGTCCGCGGCGGCATCTCGCCGCTGGGGCAGCGCAAGCGGCTGCCCACGGTGCTGGACGCGTCGGCGTCGGCGCACGACACGATCTGCGTCTCGGCGGGCCGCCGCGGCCTGGAGGTCGAACTGTCCCCCAAGGACCTGACCACCCACACCTCGGCCCTCCTGGCCCCCATCGCCCGCGGCTGACCCCTCCGGGGCTCTTTCCTGCCCGGGCGCCGGGCTCCGCCCGGGCCCTGTACCGCGCACCGCGCGGTGTCCTCAACCGCCGGACGGGCTACAGATGCGGCCCCGCAGGCATCCTTCGGCCCCGCCGGCGATTGAGGCGCGGGGGCCCGGGGCAGAGCCCCCGGAAACGCCGCGCGCAGCGCGGTGCAGGGCCCGGGGCTTGCACCGGTACGGAAGTGGCGGGGTGGGGAAGCGTCACTGCTCCGGCAGCCACTCCGGCTCCGGATCCCGCGGACCGAACAGCGCCGTCAGCCCCAAATGCACCAGCATCGCCGCCACCGGCCACGCCAGCAACGCCCCCTTCGCCCGCAGCTCCAGATACGCGTCGAAGGTGACCCCCTCGCCGACCTCCCGCGCACGCGCCGCGACATCCGTCGTCGGGCCGAACCAGACACCCACGCCCCAGCCCAGCAGCGAGCCGAGCAGGCCGCCGACCGCCAGGGCGATCACGAGGGCGATGCCGCCGCGCCGGCGGAAGAGGAAGACCGCCGCCGCGGTCAGCACGCCGATGCCGACGGCCAGCAGCACGAACGTGCCGTCCGCGCCGATCGCCTCCTCGCCCTCCGTGTCCTTGAGGAAGACGGCCTCGTTGTTGGAGATCAGCGGAACCCGCGGCGCCAGCCACAGCCACAGGAAGCCCAGCGCCAGCCCCATGAGGGTCACGCACACCAGGATCAGCGCGGAGTCCCGCAGGTCCTTGCGCAGCTCCGCGGCCGAGTCGGCCTCGTCCTTCGCCACCTCGTGCGCGTACATCCAGGACGGCCCCGGCCCGGCGGGCGGTGCCTGCCAGAGGTTGTCGTCCGAGGAGGACGATTCGTGGGGCTGGTGCGGCGGCGTCAGAGGTGCGGTCACCCCGCCATCGTGCCAGGCCCGTGCCACCGCCGCCTCACCGGACCGCCGCCCGCCGGTAGGCCCACGTGGCGACGGCCAGGGAACAGACGCCGACGGCCGCGCAGACCGTGAGGTCGAGTCCGACGGCCGCCCAGTCGGGGTTCGCGTCGAACGTCCGGGCCATGGCCTCGACCCCGTACGTGGACGGCAGCAGATCACGGGCGTACGAGATCGGCCCCGGCAGCCGCTCCGCCGGGAGGACGCCGAGCAGCAGGGCCGCGGACATGCCCAGCTGCCCGAGCAGCGTGGCCAGCTCCTGGCGCGGCGCCAGCAGCCCGAGGGCCGCCCCCAGCCCGGCGAGTGCCGCGCCGGCGAGCGGGATCACCGCCGCGAGCACCCACAGGTGCGTGAGCGGCAGCTGGAACAGCACGCTGCCGGCGACGGCCGTCACCACCGTGCCGGGGACGGTGAACGAGGCGTACGCACCTGCCGCGCCGAGCACCACGGCCGTGGGCGGCACGGGCAGCGTCGCGTAGTGGTCTAGTCCTCCCCCGGCCCTGAGCTGTCCGAAGTACTGGGCGAGCAGGTTGAGCGCGACAAAGGCGACGACGAGCACGCTCGCGCCCGCGACGACCGCCCGCGCCTCCGTACCGCCGTCGACGACACCCCGCATCAGGACCATGATCCCGATGGACTGGAAGGTCGCGACGAACAGCAGCGGGATCCGGGCGACCCTCGCCCGCGACAGCTGCGCCCGGTACACGGCGGCGAGCGCCGGCAGCAGCCGCGCCCGTGGTGCGAGCGGCGCGGGAGCTTCCTCGGCCACCACGGCTGCGCGTGCCACCGCCCCGGCGGTTTCCGCGGACACGATGCTCACGCCTTGACCAGCCCCTTCGTCGCGTTCCCCCCGAGTGCCAAGTACACGTCCTCCAGGCTCGGCGTGGCCAAAGTGAAGTCGTCGAGTGCCGAGAACGCCGCGCCGCCGGTCACCGCGGCGACAGCGGCCCGTGCTTCCTCCGGCGCAAGCCTGAGGACCCAGCGCCGCCCGGACTGCTGCGCGAAGCCGCGGAGCGCGGCGACCTCCGGTACGTCGAGCGGGGCGCGTTCGCGCCACACCAGCTCGACCCGTACCTCGCCGGCGACGCTCTCCTTCAGCCCGGAGGGGGTGTCGCAGGCGATGACCCGGCCGCGGTCGAGGACGGCGACCCGGTCGAGGACGGTCTCGGCCTCGATGACGTTGTGGGTGACGAGCAGCACGGTCGCGCCGCGCTCTGCGCGACGCCGGTCGACGGCCGCCCACACGGCACGCCGCGCGACGGGGTCCATCCCGGTGGTCGGCTCGTCGAGCACGAGCACGGACCGCTCCCCCACGAGCGTCGCGGCGAAGCAGGCGAGCCGGCGCTGGCCGCCGGAGAGCTTCTTCAGAGGGCGGGCGGCGAGGGCGGTGAGCCCCAGTTCCTCGAGGACGGCGTCCCGTTCGGCGCGCGCTTCTCGTACGGTCAGGCCGCGCAGCCGTCCGGTGGTCTCCGCGGCGAGCGCGACGGTCAGTTCGTCCAGGGCGGTCGACTCCTGCCCGAGGTAACCGATGAGCCGGGCGGCGCGCTCAGGGTGGCGTACGAGATCGTGGCCGAGGACGTGGACGCTGCCCGAGTCGGGGCGCATCAGGCCGGTGAGTTGTCGCACCAGGGTCGATTTGCCGGCGCCGTTGGGTCCGAGCAGGCCGAAGATCTCGCCGCGCCGGACCTCGAGACTGATCCCGTCCGTGGCTCGCACCTCGGGTGTCCCCGGCGTCCCGCGTCTGCCGCGCGCGGCGGGGTACGTCTTGACCAGATCCCGCACCACGCACACCGTACTCACAAGGGACGAGACTACGGGGTCCGGCCGCCGCGAATGCCCTCGGGCCCCGGCTGCTCCACCGCCGGGCCGTGCTCCGCGGCCGTCCGTACATCGATCTCGCGCCAGAATCCGGCCCTGATCGCATAGCGGTCGTGCTCGTCGATCTGGTCGTCCTTGTGTGCCAGAAGTCCGAAACGTGCTGCGTAGCGCAGCAGTTCGCCGTCGATGCGGTGCGGGATGCGGGGATACATGGTGGACAGCTTCTGCACGTGCCCCGTCTCAGGAAGCCGTGCCATCCAGCGCCGGGCGAAGACCTGACCGACCTCGAACGGGTCACCGCCGACAGTGGTGATGTCCTCCTCACGGTCGGCCCAGCGCTGCTCGGCGCTGGTGAGCTGCGCGAGGGTCGGCAGCGACGCGGTCTCCGGCGGCTCGCCCAGCGCCCCGTTGCCGGGCCGCTCGATCCAGCCCTTGTCGGAGGACCAGCGCAGGGTGGCGTTCGCCGGGTGGGCGGGGGCCTGCGGTCCCGGCGGTCGCAACCCGGCGAGGTCTTTTGGCGTGGGCACGCCCTTGGCGGCGGGGGCCGGTGCGGGCGCCACGTCGTTCTCCTCGGGCGCGGTCTGCGTCCCGTTGCGCGTGGCCTCGGCGGCGCGCTCCTCGGCCGCGGCGAGCGCCGACTCGGGCAGTGGCGCCGACAGGATGGCCGCGATCTCGGGTCGGGGCACGGGCGCCGGCGCACAGATGCCGGTGAGTTCCTTGGCCCGGACGGCCCGGGTGATCCAGGCCCGGTCGAGCACTCGGCGCTCGTCGGCCTCCGCGACCAGGTCCTCCGACTGGTTGTAGTCGCCGTCGGCGGCCTGCACGGCCCAGAGATGGACGGCGACGCCGTGTTCCTTGGCGGACATCAGCCCCGGCAGCAGGTCTCCGTCGCCGGTGACCAGCACCACGTCGGAACAGGCGCGGTTTCTGGCCAGTTCGGTGAGTTCCGCGTGCATCGCCGCGTCGACGCCCTTCTGTGCCCAGCGGCCGTCGCTGCGGGTCAGGGCGCCCAGGCGGACGGTCACGCGGGGCATCACACGCAGTCGGCGGTGCTCGGGCTGGGGTACGCGGTCGGGCGCGCCGTCGAACCAGTAGATACGGAGCAGGGGCCGCTCCGTATCGGTTTCCGCGAGCTCCCGCAGGCCGTGGATGAGGGCGGCGTGGTCGACGGTGATCCTAGACCTGGCCGGCTCTCCGGCGAGAAGGCTGGCGGCGGCGCCCAGCAGATAGCCGGCGTCCACCAGGACGACGCAGCGGTCCACGCGTTCCACCCTCTTTCGGGAGCTCATCGGGGGTCGGGATCGGGGATTGTTCCGGGTTTCCTTCGAGTCTGCCCGACCACGGGAGGGTTAACGGCCGGAACTCGATCATCGGCGTGGCGGATCGAGCCGCGGGGGCACGCACTCCCCTCGACTACGGTGCGCAATGATCCAAAATGCGGCCGTTTTAAGCATATGTGAGTCTGGTCGCGGCCCTGGCCCCTAAACCCCCACAGGAGGCACCACCATGGCCAAGAACAAGAAACAGCAGCGTGAGCAGAAGTCCTCGCCGGCCGAGCGCGGCACGCAGCAGGCGAAGAGCGCGTCCCTGGAGGCGCAGGCCGAACAGCGCGCACAGTCGGTGACGCCGTCCGACATAGCCCACAAGGGCCGGCAGAAGCGCTTCGGCCACAACTGACCGGACGTACTACCGGACGCATTGACGCGTAACGCCAGAAGGGGTGCTCCCGTGACGACGGGAGCACCCCTTCTGCGTGCGGTGCGCGCGGGCTGCGGGCGCCTTGCGGCGTGCGGGGCCGGTCAGCCGGCCAGGCAGGACTGGCCGAGCAGGACCTTGAGGTCGCCGAAGAGCGCGGGGTCCGGCTGGACGCGGTGCCGGTCGAGCCGGAGCACCGTGGTCTTGCGGGGGCCCTGGAGCTTGATCCGCACCTCGGTGTTGCCCTTGTGGTGGCTGAGGATCTCGCCGAGACGGCTGACCATCGGCGGGGTCACCTTGACGGTCGGGATGGTCACGACCACCGGAGCGTTGGTGCCGGCGGACGACAGGTCGGGGACCATCAGCTCCATCGCCACCAGTCGCGGGACGTCCTCACGCTTGTCGAGCCGTCCCTTGACGAAGACCACCGTGTCCTCGACGAGCTGCGTCGACACCAGCTGGTACGTCGCCGGGAAGAACATGCACTCGATGGAGCCGGCCAGGTCCTCGACGGTGGCGATGGCCCAGGCGTTGCCCTGCTTGGTCATCTTGCGCTGCAGGCCCGAGATGATGCCGCCGATGGTGACGACCGCACCGTCCGCGTGCTCACCGCCGGTGAGCTGGGAGATGGCGGCGTCCGCCTTGTCGGACAGGACGTGCTCGATACCGAAGAGCGGGTGGTCGGAGACGTACAGTCCGAGCATCTCGCGCTCCTGCGCGAGGAGATAGGACTTGTCCCATTCGACGTCGGAGAACTCGACGTCGAGTCCGAAGCCCGGCTCGTCGCTCTCCTCCTCGCCCATGCCGCCGAAGAGGTCGAACTGGCCCTCCGCCTCCTTGCGCTTGACGGCCACCACATTGTCGATCATCGGCTCGTGGTGGGCGACCAGGCCCTTGCGGGTGTGGCCCATCTCGTCGAAGGCGCCGGCCTTGATGAGGGACTCGATGGTCCGCTTGTTGCAGACGACGGCCTCGACCTTGTCGAGGAAGTCGGGGAAGGAACTGTACTTCCCCTTCGCCTTGCGCGACTTGATGATCGACTCGACCACGTTCTGGCCGACGTTGCGCACGGCGGTGAGGCCGAAGAGGATCACGTCGTCGCCCTGCGCGGCGAAGTTCGACATGGACTCGTTCACATTGGGCGGCAGTACCTTGATGCCCATGCGGCGGCACTCGTTCAGATAGACGGCCGACTTGTCCTTGTCGTCCTTGACCGAGGTGAGCAGCGCCGCCATGTACTCGGCGGGGTGATTGGCCTTGAGGTACGCCGTCCAGTAGGAGACGAGACCGTACGCGGCGGAGTGCGCCTTGTTGAACGCGTATCCGGCGAAGGGGACCAGCACGTCCCACAGGGCCTGGATGGCCTCGTCGCTGTAGCCCTTCTCGCGGGCACCCTTCTGGAAGAGGACGAAGTTCTTCGCCAGCTCGTCGGGCTTCTTCTTGCCCATGACGCGGCGGAGGATGTCGGCCTCGCCGAGCGAGTACCCGGCGATGATCTGGGCGGCCTTCTGAACCTGCTCCTGGTAGACGATCAGGCCGTAGGTGACCGCGAGGACCTCTTCGAGCGGCTCCTCCAGCTCGGGGTGGATCGGCGTGATCTCCTGCTGCTTGTTCTTGCGCAGCGCGTAGTTCGTGTGGGAGTTCATGCCCATCGGGCCCGGGCGGTAGAGCGCGGACACGGCGGAGATGTCTTCGAAGTTGTCGGGCTTCATCAGCCGCAGCAGGGACCGCATGGGTCCGCCGTCGAACTGGAAGACGCCGAGGGTGTCGCCGCGCTGGAGCAGCTCGAAGGTCTTGGGGTCGTCGAGCGGCAGGGAGAGCATCTCCAGGTCGATGCCCTTGTTGGACTTCACCATCTTGATGGCGTCGTCCATGATCGTGAGGTTGCGCAGGCCGAGGAAGTCCATCTTCAGCAGGCCGAGCGACTCGCACTGCGGATAGTCCCACTGCGTGATGGTCACGCCGTCGGTGTGCCTGACCCACACGGGGACATGCTCGGTGATGGTCTCGCTGGACATGATCACTCCGGCGGCGTGCACGCCCATCTGCCGGACCAGGCCCTCGACGCCCTTGGCGGTGTCGATGACCTTCTTCACGTCCGGTTCGTTCTCGTACATCCCGCGGATCTCGCCGGCCTCGCTGTAGCGCGGGTGCGAGGGGTCGGTGATGCCGTTGAGATCGATGCCCTTGCCGAGGACGTCGGCGGGCATGGCCTTGGTGAGCCGGTCGCCCATCGCGTACGGGTAGCCGAGCACGCGGGCGGAGTCCTTGATGGCGTTCTTCGCCTTGATCTTGCCGTAGGTGCCGATCATGGCGACCTTGTCGGCGCCGTACTTCTCCGTCACGTACCTGATCACCTCGACGCGCCTGCGCTCGTCGAAGTCGATGTCGACATCGGGCATGGAGACGCGCTCGGGGTTGAGGAAGCGCTCGAAGATCAGGCCGTGCGGGATAGGGTCGAGGTCGGTGATGCCCATGGCGTACGCCACGATCGAACCGGCCGCGGAGCCTCGGCCGGGACCGACCGCGATGCCCTGGTTCTTGGCCCACATGATGAAGTCGGCGACGACGAGGAAGTACCCCGGGAACCCCATCTGGATGATGACGTCCATCTCGTACTCGACCTGCTTCTGGCGGTCCTCGGGGATGCCGCCGGGATAGCGGCGCTCCATGCCGCGCCGCACTTCCTCCTTGAACCAGGTGACCTCGGTGTGGCCCTCGGGGATGTCGAACTTCGGCATGAGGTCGCGCTTCTCGAACATGCCGGCGGTGTCGACCTGCTGGGCCACCAGCAGGGTGTTGCGGCAGCCCTCCTGCCAGGCGTCCGAGGAGTCGATCGCGTACATCTCGTCGGTCGACTTCAGGTAGTAGCCGGTGCCGTCGAACTTGAAGCGGTCGGGGTCGGAGAGGTTCTTGCCGGTCTGGATGCACAGCAGCGCGTCGTGGGCGGTCGCCTCGTGCGCGTATGTGTAGTGGGAGTCGTTCGTCACCAGGGGCGGGATGCCCAGCTTCTTGCCGATCTCCAGCAGCCCGTCGCGGACACGGCGCTCGATCTCGATGCCGTGGTCCATCAGCTCCAGGAAGTACCGGTCCTTGCCGAAGATGTCCTGGTACTCGGAGGCGGACTTGAGGGCCTCGTCGAACTGGCCGAGGCGCAGCCTGGTCTGCAGCTCGCCGGAGGGGCAGCCGGTGGAGGCGATCAGCCCCTGTGACCACTGGGAGATGGTCTCCTTGTCCATCCGCGGCCACTTCTGCAGCCAGCCCTCCGCGTACGCGTCGGAGGAGAGGCGGAACAGGTTGTGCAGGCCGGTCGCGTTCGCCGCCCAGATGGTCTTGTGGGTGTAGCCGCCGGAGCCGGAGACGTCGTCCCGCTTCTGGTGCGGCTGGCCCCACTGGATCTTGCGCTTGTTGCGCCGGGACTCGGGCGCGACATAGGCCTCGATGCCGATGATCGGCGTCACCCCGGCCTTCTTCGCGGAGTGGAAGAAGTCGTACGCCCCGTGGAGGTTTCCGTGGTCGGACATGGCGATGTGCGACATGCCCATCTCGTTGCACGCGTCGAACATGTCCTTGAGCCGCGCGGCACCGTCCAGCAGCGAGTACTGGGTGTGTACGTGAAGGTGCGTGAAGGGCGGCTTGGTCACGGCGGCGGGCCTCCGAAGAACAGTTGGCGCCAGGCTGCGGGCAGTCTGGGGGACAGCGTGGAAGTCTACGTCGCCGCACTGACACTCCGGTGGAAAACCACGTGGCGCCGCCCCTCGGGGAGGGGCGCCGGGCGGGCACTCCCGCGTACCTTCGTGCGTTGGACGGTGCGGAAACGCTGTCCCGTATGCCATGCACCAGGAGGCACCCCGCGATGCCGGTCCCGCAGCACACCGCCGAGCAGCGCGGCGAGGAGATCCTCGCCGTTTTCGACACCGCCTTCGGCGAGCTCCTGGCCGCCGACCCGGCCGCCTTCCGGGTCAAGTTCCGCAAGATGGCGGCGTCGGCATTCGCCTTCTACCGGGGCACGGCGTGCCTGTTCTACAACGACCTGGAGCACGAGCAGCACGGCAGCCCGTTCCTCGACGAGCGGACCGGCCGGGTGTGGATACACGGCGATCTCCACGCGGAGAACTTCGGCACCTACATGGATGCCAACGGCCGCCTGGTCTTCAACGTCAACGACTTCGACGAGGCCTACGTCGGCCCGTTCACCTGGGACCTCAAGCGGCTGGCCGCCTCGCTGGCCCTGATCGGCTACACCAAGGCGCTGAGCGACGACCAGATCACCGAACTGGTGCGGATCTTCGCCGCCGCGTACCGGGAGCGCATTCACGCCCTGGCGACCGGCGCCAAGAACGACGAGGTGCCGCCGTTCACGCTGGACACCGCGGACGGAGCGCTGCTCGGCGCGCTGCGTGTCGCCCGCTCGCTGACCCGGTTCTCGCTGCTGGACTCGATGACGGAGATCCGTGACTTCGAGCGCCGGTTCGCCTCCGGCGGCGGTTCGATCGAGCTGGACGCGGCAACCCGGTACAAGGTGCTGGCCGCCTTCGACGTCTATCTGGAGACGCTGCCCGACTCGAGCCTGACCCGCCCGGACTCCTACCGTGTCAAGGACGTCGTGGGCCGCCGCGGCATCGGCATCGGCTCGGCCGGCCTGCCGTCGTACAACATCCTGCTGGAGGGCAACAGCGACGCCCTCGAGAACGATGTGGTGATCTACATGAAGCAGGCGCAGACCCCGGCGGTCTCCCGGCGCATCACCGACCCGGAGGTGCGCGGTTACTTCCAGCACGAGGGCCACCGCACGGTGATCTCACAGCGCGCCCTCCAGGCCCACGCCGACCCGTGGCTCGGCTGGACCGAGCTGGACGGCTCCGGTCAGCTGGTCGCCGAGGTCTCGCCGTACGCGGTGGATCTGGACTGGTCGGACATCGACGACACGGAGGAGATCGCGGCGGTCGTCGCCGACCTCGGCCGGGCGACGGCGACGATGCACTCGGCGGCGGACGACGAGAGCGGCCACTCGCTGGTGCCCTTCTCCACGGAGCGGGCCATCGACGCGGCCATCGCGGCGGACGAGGAGGGCTTCGGCGACCTGCTGGCCGACTTCGCGCACAGCTACGGCGCCAGGGCGCGCGCCGACCACCAGATCTTCGTCGACCTGTTCCGCAACGGCCGGATCCCGGGCCTGTAGGCGCCGGCCGGTCCCACGGAAACCCCACGGGAGGCCTTAAGAGCCTCTTTAAGAGCCTCTTAAGAAACGCATGACACACTCGGCCACGATGGACATATCCGGGACGCAGCTCAGAGCGCTGCGGGCAGCGATCTTCACGGCACTGGTCGTGACGCTGTCCGCCGCCTCCCATGTGCTGCTCTCCCACGCTCCCCTGCCGCTGACCACCGTCGGCGCCCTCGCCGCCGCGGTCTTCGCCGTCGCCTTCGCGCTGTCGGGCCGCGAGCGGGGGTTCTGGCGCATAGCCGGGCTGCTGATCCCGCTGGAGCTGGCCGCGGACACGGTCTTCACCACGGGCCAGCATGTCTGCTACGGCCCCGCGGGCGGACCTGTCGCCGGTTCGCTGCGGTCGGTCGGCCTCGACGTGCTCTGCGGAGGCGGTGAGGTCGGCCCGGCCCTGCCGGGTGTGCCCGCGCCCGCCGACCGGCAGGGGCTCGCGGCCCTGCTCAGCGCCCCCGACCCCGCCCAGCCCTGGCTGCTGCTCGCCGCCCATGCCGGGGTCGGCCTGCTGGCGGCGGCGTGGCTGCGGCGCGGCGAGTCGGCCGTGGCAGGGCTGGTGCGCGCGGTGGGCACGTTCGCCTTCCGGCCGCTGCTCCTCGCGGTCGCCGCGGTGCACGCCCCCGGGCCCCGCCGCCAGGCGCGGCGCCCGGAGCAGTACGCGCCCCGCTCTTCGCGTACCCGTCTGCTGGTGCACTCCGTGGGACGGAGGGGACCACCGGCTTCGGTCGCGCTCTGCGCCTGAAACCGCAAGTCCCCTGCCCTTTTTACGTCCCCGCACGGAGTGAATGATCATGAGCAAGCGCAACAGCCAGGCCAACAAGTCGGCGGCCCGCGAGCGGATGCGCCTGGAGCGCGAGCGCCAGGCCAAGAAGGACAAGCTGCGCCGGCAGCTGGTCGTCATCGGTTCGGTGATCGTGGTGCTCGCGGTCGCCGGCGGTGTCGGTTACGGCATCATGCAGGCGAACAAGCCGGGTCACTGGGAGTCGGTGGCCAAGGAGTCGAACGTCACCGCGCCGAAGAACACCGAGGGCAAGAACGGCACGACCGTCGTCGTCGGCAAGGACAGCGCGAAGAAGACCCTGGAGCTGTACGAGGACTCGCGCTGCCCGGTCTGCGCGACCTTCGAGCAGGCGGTCGGCGAGACGGTCGACAAGGACGTCGACGCCGGCAAGTACAAGATCAAGTACATCGGTGCCACCTTCATCGACAACGCCACCAACGGCGAGGGCTCCAAGAACGCCCTCAGCGCGCTCGGCGCGGCGCTGGACGTGAGCCCCGACGCCTTCCTCGCGTACAAGTCGGCGCTCTACTCCGCCGAGTTCCACCCCGAGGAGAACGACGACAAGTTCGCCAAGGACTCCTACCTCCTCGAGGTCGCCGACTCGGTCCCCGCCCTCAAGAGCAACGCGGAGTTCAAGAAGAACGTCGAGGCCGGAACGTTCGACGCCTGGGCGGTGAAGATGTCGGAGACGTTCGACAAGAGCGGTGTCCGGGGCACGCCGACGCTGATGATGGACGGCAAGAAGGTCACCGCGGAGGGCAGCGACAACGCGCCCATGACGGTGCAGGAGTTCAACACGGCGATCGACAAGGCCCTCAAGGGCTGATCTCCGGTCTCCGGTCCGCCGCCGCCGGCGGTCAGGAGGGCAACGCTCCGGTTTACCGCTTCGAATGGGCGGGCGAACTTTCCGGGTTCGCCCGCCCATTCGGCGTACTGGTCAGTAGTCTGATCGGCCGTGACCAGTCGAATTTCCTCAACTCCCAGTCGCCGCACGGTCGTCAGAGCCGCTGCCGCCACTGCCGTCGCCGCACCCGTCCTCGGCGCCCTCGCCTCCCCCGCCGCAGCGGCGGACCAGGGCCCCGCCTTCCTCCACGGCACCGCCTCCGGCGACCCGTTGGCCGACGGCGTACTTCTTTGGACCCGCGTCACCCCGAGCGCCGACGCGATACCCGGGTCCGGCAGGGGCGCCGACACCGACGTCGTCTGGGAGGTCGCGGAGGACCGGGGGTTCGCCCGGGTCGTCGCACGCGGCACCACCACCTCGAAGGCGGCCTCCGACCACACCGTCAAGGTGGACGTGCGCGGCCTGCGCCCCGGGACCTCCTACTTCTACCGCTTCACCGCCGGCAGTTCCGTCTCCCCCGTCGCGCGCACCCGCACCGCCCCCGCCGCGGAGGCGGCCACGCCCGGTGTGCGCTTCGGCGTGGTGTCGTGCGCCAACTGGGAGTCCGGCTGGTTCTCCGCCTACCGTCACCTGGCAGCCCGTACGGATCTCGACGCGGTCCTGCATCTCGGCGACTACATATACGAGTACGCGACCGGCGGCTACCCGGCGGAGGAGTACGTCGTACGGCAGCACGAGCCGCGGCACGAGATCGTCACGCTCGCCGACTACCGGCTGCGGCACGCCACCTACAAGACGGACGCCGATCTGCAGGCACTGCACGCCGCGCACCCCGTGATCGCGATATGGGACGATCACGAGCTCGCCAACGACGCCTGGTCGGGCGGCGCGGAGAACCACACGCCCGGCGCCGAGGGCGAGTGGGCCGCCAGGGTGGCCGCGGCCAAGCAGGCGTACTTCGAGTGGATGCCGGTCCGTGCCTCGACCGAGGGGACCGTCTACCGCCGGCTCCGCTTCGGCAAGCTGGCCGATCTCCATCTGCTGGACCTGCGGTCGTTCCGTTCCCAGCAGACGGGCATAGGCAACGGCGACGTCGACGACCCGGACCGCTCACTCACCGGCCGGGCGCAGCTGGACTGGCTGAAGGCGGGGCTCGCGGCCTCGGACGCCTCGTGGAAGCTGGTCGGCACCTCGGTGATGATCTCGCCGGTGGCTTTCGGCTCGGTCCCCGCCCATCTGCTGGAGCCGCTGGCCGGGTTGCTGGGGCTGCCCAAGGAGGGGCTCGCGGTCAACGTCGACCAGTGGGACGGCTATACGGACGACCGCAAGGAACTGCTGACGCATCTGACGCAGCGGGGCATCGAGAACACGGTCTTCCTCACCGGCGACATCCACATGGCGTGGGCCAACGACGTCCCCGTCAAGGCGGCGACCTACCCGTTCTCGCGCTCCGCCGCGACGGAGTTCGTGGTGACGTCGGTGAGCTCCGACAACCTGGACGACATCCTCCATGTGGCGCCGAGGACCGTCTCGCTGGTCGCGTCGGCGGCCGTGCGTGCGGCCAACCGCCATGTGAAGTGGGTGGACATGGACGCGCACGGCTACGGCGTGCTGGACGTTACCGCCGAGCGCTCGCAGATGGACTACTACACGATCTCCGACCGGACGAAGCGGGACGCAACGTCCGCGTGGTCCCGCTCCTACCGGACCCTCAGCGGAACACAGAAGGTCGAGCGCGTGAACCAGCCGGTGCGCTAGGGCGTGTTTCGAAAGTAGCGTCGTCCGCCCGCAGGGCGGGGCCCGCGGCGTCTGGTGCGTGCAATCGCAAGGCGGAGGATCATCCTCGTACTGGACGTACTTGGATGACTCCGACAACGCAGCGAGTGCGCGTGCCAGACGTCGTGGGCCAGGCGGGACTTTCGAAACACGCCCTAGGGGCTTTTTCAGCGAGTCGCCGCACTGTTGACGGAAGATCACATCGCTACGACGGGTGGCGTGTTCCGCACCATGAATGCGGACGCACCACCCGTCGTCGTCACTGCCCTCGTTACGGGCGGATCTCAGACCCCGGACACGACCGAAACCTTTCGCCCCGACGTCTTCAACAGCCCTTGGAGCCACTCCGCTGCCGCCCCGTCGTCGCCGCTCAGAGCGTGGCAAGGAATCCGAGCGCCGTCCGCCAGGTCTGCTCGGCCGCTTCCTCGTCGTAGTCAGGCAGTTCGGGGTCGGTGTAGAGATGCCCCGCGCCCGGGTAACGGTGGACCTCCACGTCCGCGCCCGCCCGCTGCATCCGCAGATACCAGGCGTTCAGCCAGTCGTCGGGCTCGAAGGGGTCGGGACTGGCGACGTGCAGCTGCACGGGCAGGTCGTCCACCCGCGCGCCCTGCGCGATGTCGGAGGTGCCGTGCAGAAGCAGCAGGCCGCGCGCCTTCTCGTCGCCGAGCGCCAGGTTCTGCGCGATCGCGCCGCCGAGCGAGAACCCGGCGTACACAAGCCCCTGATCGGAATGGGGCGCCGCGGCGTGAATCGCCCGACGCAACAACTCGTCCGCACCGACGGCCTCCCTGAGCTCCGTGCCCTCCTCCACGGTCTCGGCGGTTTGCCCGTCGAACAGGTCGGGCACGCGAACCTCGTGCCCGGCGGCACGCAGCCGGTCCGCGGCGGCGTGCACCGCCGGACGCAGACCGAAGGCCGAATGGAAAAGGATGATGTTCATCCGGCCATCCTGCCAGCCGCCTTCGCCCCCAGGAGTTACGGAGACATGGAGAACGCCTTGCGCCCGTTGGCCGTCATCGGTGGAGCGATCCTGCTCACACTGGTTCTCGGGTGGGCTGTCGACCGTCTGCTGCGCCGCGCGGACGAACGCCACCCCGAGACCCCGCTGTGGGACATGCTGCGCCGGTGTCGCCTGCCGCTGCAGGTCGTGCTGCTCGGAGCGCTGTTGAGAGCCGGCTACCGCGAAACGCACTGGTCGCTCGTCCAGCGTCACGAAACCGGCATCGGCCATGTGCTCTCGCTGGTGATGATCGGCGCGAGCGCGTGGCTGGTGACACGGATCGTCTCGGCGGTCGTCGAGTCCTCCTACGCCCGCTACGCGTCCTCGACCCGCGATACCGCCCGGGTCCGCCGGGTGCGGACCCAGATCACACTGATCATGCGGATCGTCACGGCGGTCGTCGCGGTGGTGGCCGCCGCGGCGATGCTGCTGACGTTCCCCGGCATGGAGAAGTTCGGCGCCTCGATGCTGGCCTCCGCGGGCATCATCGGCATCGTCGCCGGTGTCGCCGCGCAGTCCACGCTCGGAAATCTCTTCGCCGGCTTCCAGATCGCCTTCGGCGACATGGTGCGCATAGGCGACACGGTGGTCGTGGAGGGCGAATGGGGCGTGGTCGAGGAGGTCACGCTGACGTTCCTCGCCGTCCGCACCTGGGACGAGCGACGCATCACCATGCCTGTGTCGTACTTCACAAGCAAGCCGTTCGAGAACTGGTCGCGCGGCGGGGTCCAGATGACCGGGACGGTCTTCTTCCACCTGGACCACTCGGCGCCGGTTGCACTGATGCGCGAGAAGCTGCAGGAGATCCTCGGCGAGTGCAAGGCCTGGGACGGCAGGGACTGGAGCCTCGCCGTCACCGACACGACGCCCAGCACGATCGAGGTGCGCGTGGTCATGACCGCGAAGGACGCGGACGACATCTGGACGGCCCGCTGCGTCGTGCGGGAGCAGATGATCGCCTGGTTGTGCGAAAAGCACCCGTACGCGCTGCCCCGGATCGCGACGTCGGCGGCCTCGCTGCCGCCGGACGGCCAGTGGCCGGAAGGCGCGAGGGCCGGCCGCGGCCGCCCGCTGCGCGCAGAGGAGATCCACAGCAACAACGCGGGCGACTACGCACTGGAAGGCGAGCCGCCCCGGGAGCCCCCACGCACGGGCCGCGGCTGACCGGGCTCCGCATACCCGACCACCACATGACGACGGTCTCGCGCCGGCTGACGGGGATCTCCTCGTCGATGTCGCGCAGGGTGTGCAGTGGCTTGGCGAGCCAGGTCGCGGGCAGCAGCCACAACAGCTGTACGCCGAACACGACCGCGACGACCGCCGCGCCCCAGCGAGCGGCGACCGCGGTCGGGCCGGGAGGGGCCACCGGCGCGCCCAGCGCGACCGCGGCGGCGGTCCACGGTGTGCCCTCCGGCGGTCGAAACCCCGACGACGAAGGCTTCAACTGTGCCGCGCAGGCACCCGGAACGGGCCCTGGCACCTGTCCCGCTCCGTCGGCAGGAAGCCCCCGACACCCGTTCCGGTCCGTCGTCAGGAAGCCCCCGACACCCGTTCCGCGCCGTCGTCAGGAGGCGTGGAGCGGCCGCCGCATGGCCAGGTGGGCGATGCCCGCGTCCATGAATTCCGTCCCGTACGCCTCGTATCCGAGCCGCTCGTAGAAGCCCCGGGCGTGGGTCTGCGCGTGCAGGTCGACGGCGGCGAGGCCCCGCTCCCGTGCCGCGTCCTCGATCGTCCGGACCAGCGCCACGCCCACGCCGAGGCCGCGCGCCGCTCTGGTCACCGCGAGCCGGCCGAGCGAGCCGACCGTGGGGTCGCCGCCGGTCTTGCCGGCGGCGGCCGGTCCGCGCAGCAGCCGGCCGGTGCCGAGCGCCCGGCCGTCCGCGGCCACTGCCAGGACGTGCACGGTGTCCGCCTCCGGCGCGTCGAAGGCGTCGTACTCGATGTCCTCCGGCACCTGCTGCTCGGCGACGAAGACCTCCTTGCGGACCGCGAAGCACGCCTCCCGGTCGGCGGGGCGGACGGCGACGCGCACGGTGACGCCGGTCATGGGCTCCGTGGTGCTCACGAGCTCTCCGCCGCGATCCGGTCCAGCGCCTGCTGCAGGTCGTCCGGGTAGGTGCTCTCGAACTGCACCCACTGCCCGTCCGAAGGGTGCTCGAAGCCCAGCCGCACCGCGTGCAGCCACTGGCGGGTCAGACCGAGGCGCTTCGCCATCGTCGGGTCCGCGCCGTACGTGAGGTCGCCCACGCACGGGTGGCGGTGCGCCGACATGTGGACGCGGATCTGGTGGGTGCGGCCGGTCTCCAGCTTGATGTCGAGCAGCGACGCCGCCCGGAACGCCTCGAGCAGGTCGTAGTGCGTGACCGACGGCTTGCCCTCCGCGGTGACCGCCCACTTGTAGTCGAGGCTGGGGTGCCGGCCGATCGGCGCGTCGATCGTGCCGCTCATCGGATCGGGGTGGCCCTGTACCAGCGCGTGGTAGCGCTTGTCGACGACCCGGTCACGGAACTGCTGTTTCAGCAGGGTGTACGCCCGCTCCGACTTGGCGACGACCATCAGCCCTGACGTGCCCACGTCCAGGCGGTGCACGATGCCCTGCCGCTCGGAGGCCCCCGAGGTGGAGATCCGGTAGCCCGCTGCCGCGAGCCCGCCGATCACGGTGGTACCGGTCCAGCCGGGGCTCGGGTGCGCAGCCACCCCGACGGGCTTGGCGATCACGACGATGTCGTCGTCGTCGTGCACGATCTCCATGCCCTCGACCGGCTCGGCGACGATCTGCACGGGCGCGGGTGCCTGGGGCATCTCGACCTCGAGCCAGGCACCGCCGTGCACGCGTTCCGATTTACCGACGACCGAGCCGTCGACCTGCACCTTCCCGGCAGCGGCAAGTTCGGCCGCCTTCGTGCGGGAGAACCCGAACATCCGGGAGATGGCGGCGTCGACACGCTCGCCCTCCAGGCCGTCGGGTACGGGCAGGGTGCGGATCTCGGGAATCGTACTCACCCGTCGAGTATGCCTTGTCAGTCCTTGTGGACTGTCCCGTCGGGGTCCAGGCCCTTGAAGGAGAGCAGCACGATGAGGATGCCGCCGCACACGATCGCGGAGTCCGCGAGGTTGAACACGGCGAAGTGCGCGGGCGCGATGAAGTCGACCACCGCGCCCTCGAAGACGCCGGGCGAGCGGAAGATCCGGTCCGTGAGGTTGCCGAGCGCCCCACCGAGCAGCAGACCGAGGGCGATGGCCCAGGGGGTGCTGTAGAGCTTGCGGGCCAGCCGCACGATCACGACGATCACGGTCGCCGCGATGAAGGTGAAGATGATGGTGAAGGCCTCACCCATGCCGAAGGCGGCGCCCGGGTTCCGGACCGCCTCGAACTTCAGCAGATCACCGATGATCTCGATCGGCTCATGGTGCTCCAGCTCGGCCACCACGAGCATCTTGCTGCCGAGGTCGAGGACGTAGGCCACGAGCGCCACCGCGAACAGCATAGCGATCTTGCGTGGGCCTTTCGGCTGCTCGGCGGGCGCCGCAGCCTCGTCGTCAACATCCGGCGTACCGATGATGCGCTCCGCATCTGCCACGTGAGTCCCTCAACCTAGGTGCCTGACTGAGGACGAGGGTACGGCAAGGCTTCACCCGGTCAGCCCCTGCGTTCCTGCTTCTGCTTGCACTCGACGCACAGGGTGGCGCGCGGGAACGCCTGCATGCGGGCCTTGCCGATCGGGTTGCCGCAACTCTCGCAGAGGCCGTACGTCCCGGTGTCCAGCCCCTGCAGCGCCCGCTCGGTCTGCTCGAGCATCTCCCGGCCGTTGGCCGCGAGCGCCATCTCGTGCTCGCGGGTGATGTTCTTCGCCCCGGTGTCCGCCTCGTCGTCGCCGGCGCCGTCGCCGGAGTCCCGCATCAGCCCGGCCAGCGCCGCCTCCGAGGAGGTGATCTCGTCGGTCAGCCGGGTCGCCTCGCCCTCGAGCTCGGCCCTGGCCGCGTCGACCTCTTCCTGCGTCCACGGGTCCTCGCCGGGCCGGACCGCCAGCTCACCCGGCGGTGTCGCGGCCGCCGTACGGGTCGTCGGCACCGCCACCGCGCTCCCGCCTGCGGCTGATGCCCTGCCCGCGGTCTTCTTCGCTGCCACCGTCCTGGCTCCTGTCTGCTTCGCGGCCACTGCCGCCCCCTCGGCGCCGACCTCGCCGGCCGCTGTTCTCCTGGCGGTCTCCTTGTCGCCGACCTCGGCGACCTCGGCGACCTGCCCGGGCGCCCCATCGGCACCCGGGACGGTCTTCTTCACGGCCTTGCGGGCCGTGGTTTTTCCGGCGGACTTCCCGGTCGCATTCGCCGCTGCCTTCCTCTCCACCGGGGCGCGCTGTCCCCCTTTGCCGGCCGGGGACTTCCTGGCTGTGGCCTCGGTGACGGCCGCGACCTTCTTGGCTGCGGCCTCGGTGACAGCCGCCGCCTTCTTGGCTGCGCGGCCGGTGACGGCATCGGTGCCGTCTGCGGACTCGGTGACGGCCGTCTCGTCGACCACGGTCTTGCCTCCCGGCTGGGTCTGCTTGCGTGCCGCCCGGTGGGGCGCGGTCTTCGTGGACGCGGACGCGCCTGCTGTCGCCTTCTTGTCGGCGGCCTTCTTTTGGGCGGCCTTCTTGGCCGCCGCCTTGGTGACGGCCGCCTTCTTGGACGCGGCGTTCCCGGCCGCGGCTTCGACGCCGGACGCGGCCTCGACGGCGGACACGTTCCTGGCGGCGGACGCGTTCTTGGCGGCGGCCTTCTTGCGGGCCGGAGCCTCCTTGGCGGACGGAGTTCCCTTCCCCGAGGCCCGGACTCGGGCCTCGCCCGCCGTTCCCTTCTCGACCGCGTCCACCGTGGCCGACGCCTGCTTCCGCGCCGGCTTCGCGGCCGTGGACTCCTTGGTCGTGGTTTTCCGGGGTGTGGTCGTCGAGGCGGGCTTTCGCGGCGCCGCTCCCGCGGTGGCGGCACGCGCGGACGCCGTCTTCTCGGCAGTCTTTTTCGCCACCATGGCCGCGGCCCCTTCACATATTGTGATCTTGCTCGCGAATCGTGCTGGGACGATAAATCGACACCAGCCCCGCGGCAACGGGGCACGCCGCCGGTCGGGCCCGTCCCGGGCTGCGAGTAGTCGAACCTGCAACCGTTGTGCCCAACTCCCCGCCGGGTAATCCGCCCCTTGCGGCGCACAACACCCCGGCCACGCCCCGTGTGGCCATTCGGGTCAACGGCGGCACGTGGCAAAAGCGGTCGGCCGCGCCCCGCACGGGCCCTTACACTGGGCGCAGCGAAAGGCATGGATGGGGACCAGTAGCGTCGTACGCAGCCATGAGCGACCCGGGGACGGTGAGAGCCCGGGGGCAAGCGCGGCGTGAAGCATCACCCCGGAGCCGCCGGAAGAAAGCCGCGGTGCCCCCGTGGCCGGTAGAACCGGCGTCGCGACCTCAATGAGGGGGCGGTGTCCTGTGCACCGCCAAGGAGGGTGGTACCGCGGGAGCCGCGCAGCGTCGGCGCTCTCGTCCCTCCGACGGACCGACGAACAGTCCCGCCGGAGGAGACCGCCGATGACGCCGCCGCAGTACCGTCAGGTACCCGCCCAGGTAGACCTGCCCGCGCTCGAGCACGCCGTGCTCGACTTCTGGCGCGAGAGCAAGATCTTCGCCAAGAGCCTGGAGCAGTCCGAGGGCCGCCCCGAGTGGGTGTTCTACGAGGGCCCGCCCACGGCGAACGGCATGCCCGGCGCGCACCACATCGAGGCCCGCGTCTTCAAGGACGTGTTCCCCCGCTTCCGCACGATGCGCGGCTACCACGTGGGCCGCAAGGCCGGCTGGGACTGCCACGGGCTGCCGGTCGAGCTCGCCGTCGAGAAGGAGCTCGGCTTCGCCGGCAAGAAGGACATCGAGGCGTACGGCATCGCCGAGTTCAACGCCAAGTGCCGCGAGTCGGTGACCCGGCACACGGACGCTTTCGCCGAGCTGACGACGCGCATGGGGTACTGGACCGACCTGGACGACCCGTACCGCACGATGGACCCGGACTACATCCAGTCGGTGTGGTGGTCGCTGAAGGAGATCTTCAACAAGGGCCTGCTGGTCCAGGACCACCGCGTCGCCCCCTGGTGCCCGCGCTGCGGCACCGGCCTGTCGGACCACGAGCTCGCCCAGGGCTACGAGACGGTCGTCGACCCGTCCGTCTTCGTGCGCTTCCCGCTGACGAGCGGCCCGCTGGCCGGCGAGGCGTCGCTGCTGGTATGGACGACGACTCCGTGGACCCTGGTGTCCAACACCGCGGTCGCCACGCACCCGTCCGTCACCTACGTGGTCGCCACCAACGGCGAGGAGAAGCTGGTCGTCGCCGAGCCGCTGCTGGAGAAGGCGCTCGGCGAAGGCTGGGAGGCGACCGGGCAGACGTTCACCGGCGCGGAGATGGAGCGCTGGACCTACCAGCGCCCGCTCGAGCTGGTCGAGTTCCCGGCCGAGGCGCACTACGTCGTCAACGCCGACTACGTGACCACCGAGGACGGTACGGGTCTGGTCCACCAGTCCCCCGCCTTCGGTGAGGACGACCTCAAGGTCTGCCGCTCCTACGGCCTGCCCGTCGTCAACCCGGTCCGCCCCGACGGCACGTTCGAGGAGGACGTCCCGCTGGTCGGCGGCGTCTTCTTCAAGAAGGCCGACGAGGCGCTGACCGCCGATCTCCAGGCGCGCGGTCTGCTCTTGAAGCACATCCCGTACGAGCACAGCTACCCGCACTGCTGGCGCTGCCACACCGCGCTGCTGTACTACGCGCAGCCGTCCTGGTACATCCGCACCACCGCGGTCAAGGACCGGCTGCTCGCGGAGAACGAGGCCACGAACTGGTTCCCCGAATCGGTCAAGCAGGGCCGGTACGGCGACTGGCTGAACAACAACATCGACTGGGCGCTGTCCCGCAACCGCTACTGGGGCACCCCGCTGCCGATCTGGCGCTGCGAGGAGAACCACCTCACCTGCGTGGGCTCGCTCGCCGAGCTGACGGAGCTCACCGGCACCGACCAGTCGGACCTCGACCCGCACCGCCCGTTCATCGACGAGGTCACTTTCGCCTGCCCGCAGTGCTCCGGTACCGCGACGCGTGTGCCGGAGGTCATCGACGCCTGGTACGACTCGGGCTCGATGCCGTTCGCGCAGTGGGGCTACCCGTACAAGAACAAGGAGATCTTCGAGAAGCGCTACCCGGCGCAGTTCATCTCGGAGGCGATCGACCAGACCCGCGGCTGGTTCTACACGCTGATGGCCGTCGGCACACTGGTCTTCGACAAGTCCTCGTACGAGAACGTGGTCTGCCTCGGACACATCCTCGCCGAGGACGGCCGCAAGATGTCCAAGCACCTGGGCAACATCCTCCAGCCCATCCCGCTGATGGACCAGCACGGCGCGGATGCGGTGCGCTGGTTCATGGCGGCAGGCGGCTCGCCGTGGGCGGCGCGGCGCGTGGGTCACGGGACCATCCAGGAAGTCGTGCGCAAGACCCTGCTGACGTACTGGAACACGGTCGCCTTCCAGGCCCTGTACGCCCGTACTGCCGGCTGGGCCCCCTCGGTGTCCGACCCGGCGCCGGCCGAGCGCACCGTCCTGGACCGCTGGCTGCTCTCCGAGCTGCACGCGCTCGTCGACCAGGTGACGCAGGCCATGGAGGCGTACGACACCCAGCGCGCAGGCAAACTGCTCTCCGCCTTCGTCGACGACCTGTCGAACTGGTACGTGCGCCGCTCGCGCCGCCGCTTCTGGCAGGGCGACGCGGCGGCGCTGCGGACGCTGCACGACGTGGTCGAGACGGTCACGCGGCTGATGGCCCCGCTGACCCCGTTCATCACCGAGCGGGTCTGGCAGGACCTGGTCGTGCCCGTGGCGCCGGACGCCCCGGAGTCGGTCCACCTGTCCGGCTGGCCGGTGGCCGACCTGGACGCGATCGACCCGACGCTCTCGTCGCAGATGGCGCTGGTGCGCCGCCTGGTCGAGCTGGGACGCGCGACGCGTGCCGAGTCGGGCGTCAAGACCCGTCAGCCGCTGTCGCGCGCGCTGGTGGCCGCGTCCGGGTTCTCCGCGCTCTCGGAGGAGCTGCAGGCGCAGATCACGGAGGAGCTGAACGTCTCCTCGCTCGCCTCCCTCTCGGAAGTCGGCGGTTCGCTCGTCGACACGACCGCGAAGGCGAACTTCCGTGCACTCGGCAAGCGCTTCGGCAAGGGCGTCCAGGACGTGGCGAAGGCGGTCGCGGCCGCCGATGCCGCGGCGCTCTCCCTGGCACTGCGCTCGGGTGAGGCCTCCCTCGAGGTCAACGGCGAGACGATCATGCTGTCGCCGGAGGAGGTCATCATCACGGAGACGCCGCGCGAGGGCTGGTCCGTCGCGTCCGACTCGGGCGCGACGGTCGCACTGGACCTCGAGATCACGCCGGAGCTGCGGCGGGCCGGTCTGGCGCGTGACGCGATCCGCCTGATCCAGGAGGCCCGCAAGAACAGCGGCCTCGACGTCGCCGACCGCATCGCGCTCCGCTGGTCCTCGACGGACCCGGAGGTGACCGCGGCCCTCACGGACCACGCGTCGCTGATCGCGGACGAGGTCCTGGCGACGGACTTCATGAACGGCGAGGGGGACGGGTCGTACGGTGAGCCGTTCACGGACGAGGGCCTGGGCCTGACCTTCCGCCTCCGCAAGGCGTAACGGCGCCCCTGTCCCGGGCCCGGCCACCCAAGTGGCCGGGCCCGGTCGCTTTCCCCCGCCCCCCTTCCCGCTGTACCGATATGCGGCTCCGCCGCGTGGCGGGGCTCCGCCGCCGGGCCCCGCGCCGGGATCGCCGCGAGGCTGACTTTGTCAGCCCGGCCGGCGTTTGAGGCCACCGCACGAAGGGCGCTACCGGGTCCGGGCGGAGCCCGGTCACGGGAAGGGAGCGGGCAGGGGAACAGCCCCACGGGGCAACGTCCGCCCCGCACAAGGCCGGGCCCGGACGGGGCCACGCCAAAGGCCGGGCCCGGAGTGCATTCGCACCCCGGGCCCGGCCCCGCTGTCTGCCGACGGCTACGCGCGCTGCGCGCGCATCCCCGTCAGTTGTCGTCCTCGTCGATCAGGAAGCCCCGCATCGGCGACGGCGCCTGCTGCATCGGCTGCGGCGCCTGCGGCCGCACCGGTGCCATCGGCTGGGTCATCGCCGGTGACATCTGCTGCTGGCCGCCGTACGACGGGCCGCCCTGCGAGGGGCCACCGTGGCCGCCCATCGTCTGGCCGCCGCCGTAGGACGGGGCGCTCGCGCCGGCCGGAGCCATGGAAGGCGCCGGGGACGGCGGCAGCGACGCGGCCGCCGGCGTGCGCGGCGGGGCCAGGGAGTCGTCCGCCTGGGTCTCCAGCTGACGCAGCTGGCTCTCCAGGTAGGACTTCAGCCGGGTCCGGTACTCGCGCTCGAAGCCCCGCAGGTCCTCGACCTTGCGCTCCAGCGTGGCGCGCGCGGACTCGAGGGAACCCATCGCAACGCGGTGCTTCTCCTGGGCGTCCCGCTCGAGGGCGTCGGCCTTGGCGCGGGCGTCCCGCTCCAGGCCCTCGGCGCGCGAGCGCGCCTCGCCGACGATCTTGTTGGCCTCGGAACGGGCCTCCGCGATCGCCTGGTCGGCGGTCTGCTGGGCAAGGGAGAGGACGCGTGCGGCGCTGTCACCGCCGGGGCCCTGACCCATCGGACCGGGACCCTGCGGGCCGCCGTGACCGCCCATGGGGCCACCCTGCATCGGGCCGCCCATGGGGCCACCCTGCATCGGGCCGGGGCCCATCGGGCCCCCCTGGGGACCACCGTGGCTCGGACCGGCCGGCAGCTGCGGCGCACCACCGGGCAGCTGGGGCGGACCCATCTGCGGGGGCTGCTGCTGGACGGGGGGTCCGGATATGGCGGCGGGGACGGGGGCACCGGGACCGCCCGGGCCACGGCCGTCCTGCGGCTCCGGAGGTTTACGCATGCCCTGCTGCTGGTTCTGCGCGGCCGCACGGGTCGCCGCGGCCAGCTTCGCGCGCAGGTCCTCGTTCTCACGGAGCAGACGGGTCAGCTCGGACTCGACCTCGTCGAGGAAGGCATCGACCTCGTCCTCGTCATAGCCTTCTCGGAGGCGGACGGTCGTGAACTGCTTGTTCCGCACGTCCTCGGGAGTCAGCGGCATCTCTTCTTCACCTCTACGTAGTCGTCGGCAGTCGGCAGGACCGTATCGCTCACATCGAGTTCCCCACTCCACGAACGATGGAGATCAGGATGTAGACGATGATCATCAGAACGAAGAAGGACAGGTCGAGTGCCACGCCCCCGAGACGCAACGGCGGGATGAACCGCCGCAGAAGCTTGAGCGGTGGATCGGTGACAGTGTAGGTGGCCTCCAGTACGACCACCATCGCCTTGCCGGGTTGCCATGAACGGGCGAACTGAAAGACGTAGTCCATGACGAGCCGGAAGATCAGGACGACAAGGAAGCACATCAGAGCGATGTAGACCACCTGTAGTGCGACGCTCATCCCGCGCTTCCCTCTCCCCTGGTTCCCATCTCAGCCGGCCCTACGGCCGGGTCGTTCCCGGTGTCGTTCCTCAGCTCTGGTTGAAGAACCCGCCCTCTGCGATGCGGGCCTTGTCTTCCGCCGTGACATCGACGTTAGCAGGCGACAACAGGAACACCTTCTGCGTCACTCGCTCAATGCTGCCATGGAGACCGAAGACGAGTCCCGCGGCAAAGTCGACAAGTCGCTTCGCATCGGTGTCGTCCATCTCCGTGAGGTTCATGATCACCGGGGTGCCCTCGCGGAAGTGTTCCCCGATGGTACGGGCCTCGTTGTAGGTCCGCGGATGCAGCGTGGTGATGCGGTAGGGCTCCCGCTCGGAGACGACCTTGGGCATGATCACGGGTGCGTTCTTCTCCATGCTCGGGCGTTCAGGTGTGATGGATGCCACGGGGGCGATTCGTGCCGGACGGCCACTGTCTGCAGGCAGGGCGACCGGCTCACGCGGGGCGGGAGGGGCAGGCACTCGCACCGGCTCCTCGCGCTCCATCTGCCGGGGGGGCTGGTGCCGCCGGTGGTCCCGCTCGGGCTCCGGCTCGGGTTCGAAGTCGTCATCGGGGTCGAAGCCCCGGCCGTCGTACCCATCGTCCTCCACGAGGCCGAGGTAGACCGCCATCTTGCGCATCGCGCCGGCCATTCTCTGAGTCCTCCGCTCTGTGGTGGATCGGCATTCGTCACCAAGTGCCCGCGATCCACTCGGCCTGCCCGCTATGAGCGGGAATGACCATATTTTCTACTGTGGTCCGACTTGCTTCGCGACGTTACCCGAGCCGGGGTCGGACTCCGAGTACCGCCGTACCGACGCGCACATGTGTCGCTCCGGCCGCCACGGCCTGCTCGAGGTCCGCACTCATCCCTGCTGACACCATGTTCGCAGCCGGATGAGCCGCGCGCAGGCGTGATGCGAATTCCATCAACCGCTCGAACGCCGCCTGTTGCCGTCCCGCGTACGGTCCGGCGAGCGGCGCGACAGTCATCAGACCGTCGAGCCGCAGTCCTGGTGAGCCGGCGACGGCCGCCGCCAACTCCTCGATCCCGTCCGGCGCGACACCGCCCCGGTCGCCCTGCCGGCCGGACTCGGCGTCCAGGGCGACCTGGATCAGGCAGCCCAGCTCCCGCTCGGCGCGCACCGCGGCGGCGGAGAGGGCGGAAACGAGCTTGAGCCGGTCGACCGACTGCACCACATCGACATAACTCGCAACAGAACGGACCTTGTTGGTCTGCAACTGACCGACGAAATGCCAGTGAAGATGCAGATCCGCGCATGCCGCGGCCTTGGGAGCCGCGTCCTGATCACGGTTCTCCGCTACATGACGCACACCGAGTTCATAGAGGATGCGCACATCGCTCGCCGGATAGGTCTTGGTGACCACGATGAGGGTCACCTCTTCACGCGCTCGGCCCGCGGCCGCGCACGCGGAGGCGATACGTTCCTCCACCGCCGCGAGATTCGCGGCGAGTTCGGTTCTCCGGTCGGTCATGGGGTTTCCCGGTCCTTCAGCCAGACGTATCCGGCGAGCCGCCCGGTCGTGCGGTCGCGGCGGTACGAGTAGTGGTCGCGCGATTCGAGCGTGCAGACCGGCGACTGCCGCCGGTCCCGCACTCCGAGCGCCTCGAGCTGGGCGTGCACCCCGGCCGTGACGTCGACGGCCGGGGTCCCCCAGCTCGTCTCCGACCAGGCGGCCGGCTCGATCGCTGCCACTTCGGACCGCATCTGCTCGGGAACTTCGTAACAGCGACCGCAAACGGCAGGTCCGGTGCGGGCGATGATGCGTTCCGGCTGTGCGCCGAGTGCTTTCATCGCCTCGACCGTGGCGGGCACGATGCCCGCGACCATGCCCGGGCGGCCGGCGTGCGCCGCGCCCACCACCCCCGCGACGGGGTCGGCGAGCAGGACGGGGGTGCAGTCGGCGGTGAGCACGGCGAGAGCCAGGCCCCGCCGTGCGGTGACCACACCGTCGACGGACGCGCCGGGCGAATCCCCCCACGGCCCGTCGACCACGGCCACCTCCCGGCCGTGGACCTGGTTCATCCAGACGACCGCTCCCGGGTCCAGACCCAGGGACTTGGCGGCGATCGACCGGTTGGCCAGCACCACCTCGGGGTCGTCGCCAACGGCGCCGCCGAGGTTGAGCTCCTCGTACGGAACGGCGCTCACCCCGCCCCACCTGTCGGTGAAGGCGAAGTGCGCGCCGCTCTCGTGTATTGCGTCGGGCTGCACTGTCACTTCAAGAAGTCCGGGACATCCAGCTCTTCGGCCTGGCTGTCCGGGTAGGGGCGGGCCGGCGGGACCTGGGCCGGGCCGGACGCCCCCAGGTCACCGGCGACCGGAGCCGGCTCGGGGGACGCGGGCTCCTCGCGGACGGGCACGGTGCCGAGCCCGCCGGTGGAGCGGGAGCTGTCGGTGCTCCGCGCCGGAGCCGAGGACTGCTCCTCACGCTTGTTCGAGGCGGAACCGATCACGTTCTCCCGGCGGGTCGGCGGCTGACCGCCGTCGAAGCCGGCCGCGATGACGGTGACCCGCACCTCGTCGCCGAGCGCGTCGTCGATGACCGCGCCGAAGATGATGTTCGCCTCGGGGTGGGCGGCCTCGCTCACCAGCTGGGCGGCCTCGTTGATCTCGAACAGACCGAGGTCCGAGCCGCCGGAGATGGAGAGCAGCACACCGCGGGCGCCGTCGATCGACGCCTCCAGCAGCGGCGAGGAGATCGCCATTTCCGCCGCGGCCACCGCGCGGTCGTCGCCGCGAGCGGAGCCGATGCCCATGAGGGCCGAGCCGGCCTCCGACATCACGGACTTGACGTCGGCGAAGTCGAGGTTGATCAGACCCGGCGTGGTGATGAGGTCGGTGATCCCCTGGACACCCGACAGCAGCACCTGGTCCGCGGACTTGAACGCGTCCAGCACGCTGACCTGACGGTCGGAGATGGACAGCAGGCGGTCGTTGGGGATGACGATGAGGGTGTCGACCTCTTCACGGAGATCGGCGATGCCGTCCTCCGCCTGGTTCGCGCGGCGCCGGCCCTCGAAGGTGAACGGGCGGGTGACCACGCCGATCGTCAGGGCGCCCAGCGAGCGGGCGATGTTGGCGACGACGGGTGCGCCGCCGGTGCCGGTGCCGCCGCCTTCACCGGCGGTGACGAAGACCATGTCGGCCCCCTTGAGGACCTCCTCGATCTCCTCGCGGTGGTCCTCTGCCGCCTTGCGGCCGACTGCCGGATTCGCTCCGGCACCGAGGCCACGGGTGAGTTCGCGGCCGACGTCGAGCTTGACGTCGGCGTCGCTCATCAACAGCGCCTGCGCGTCCGTGTTGATAGCGATGAACTCGACGCCCTTGAGACCGACCTCGATCATTCGGTTGATGGCATTGACACCACCGCCGCCGACACCGATGACCTTGATGACTGCGAGGTAGTTCTGCGGTGCTGCCACGTCGAAGGCCTCTCGCCTCGAGTTACGTGTCGTCGCCGCGCGGGGCCGCGCTGCGACGACTGATGTCGAATTGGGACGGCCCGACCAGCCCGGCTGCCGACCCGAACCCTAACTCTGAAGTTTAGGGTTACCAGTATGTCCGTTCCCTGGACTCTTCCGAACAGGACACTAAGTCGACAAGTGGCGCCCGTTCAACGAACACGCCGAACCTCCCGTTTTTCTTTTCACCCTATGTGATCACGCACAGCCATGACCAACCAGGGTGCTGGCCAGCACTGATGGGCGTCAACTCCCCGATACGGCAGGGGCGCTGGGCGCGCTCACATCAAAGTGCCCGGCTTTGGGAGCTGCTTTCATGAGCGCCGTGAGCGCACGGGCCTTCGCCTCGCCCGCCTCCGGACTGCCCCACACGACGCTGCGATCGCCACTCAACTCCAGGGAAATGTAGTCATATGAGACCACTTTCATGCTCTTCAGATCGGCTGCGACCTTTGCGGGGAGTTCGCTCCTGACGCGGACCGCCTCCGCGACAAGCCGGTCGGCGCCGAATCGCTTCAGACTCGCCGATCCGTCAACTTCCAAGCTCAGCAGGGGAACACCCTTCGGAGCGGTGTCGACCGTCGCGAACCGGACGCTCTTCGCATCCACTTCGACAAACTTTGCCCCCTTTTCCAGCAGCAGGACCGGCTTTCGCTCCGTCACGACCAGTTCGATCCCGTGCGGCCAAGACCGCTCGACGTCCACCGAGTCGATGCGTGGCAGCCTCTGTCGCAGCCTGGCCTCGATGGCGTCGGTGTCGACCGAGATGAGCGGCGCCCCGATCGGCACATGCGCCACGGCCTCGACCTCGCGGGGCGTGAGCACCTCGGCGCCGGTGGTCTTCACGTGTTCGGTCCGCAGCCACGCGGAACCGTAGAGCAGCCAGATCGCACCGGCGACGGCCACCAGCGCGCCGAAAGCGATCGACAGGGAGCGGGGCCCGGGCCGCCGGAAGCGCACGGCCGGAGCGCCCTTGCGGGGCGGGCGGACCTTGTCGTCCGGTCCGCCGGGGCCGCCCTTGGGCCCCGGCGCACCACGTTCCGCGGTGGTCGGTCCGGCCACGCTCCCTGCCTTCTCACGCCTGGCGGCGTGCCGCAATCGCCTCGTACACCATGCCGACGAGCAGTTCGTCGGCGTCCCTGCGGCCGAACTCGGCGGCCGCACGCGACATCTCGTACAGCCGGTGGGGATCGGCGAGCACCGGAAGGACGTTGCCCTGGACCCACTCGGGGGTCAGTTCCGCGTCGTCGACCAGCAGTCCGCCGCCGGCCTTCACCACCGGCTGGGCGTTGAGCCGCTGCTCCCCGTTGCCGATCGGCAGCGGTACGTAGGCGGCGGGCAGTCCCACGGCGGAGAGTTCGGCGACGGTCATCGCGCCCGCGCGGCAGAGCATCATGTCGGCCGCGGCGTACGCGAGATCCATCCGGTCCACGTACGGTACCGGCACATAGGGCGGCATACCGGGCATGTTGTCCACGCGTGGCAGCTCGTTCTTGGGGCCGACCGCGTGCAGGATCTGGATGCCGGAGCGCTGGAGCACGGGGGCGATCTGCTGGATCACCTCGTTGAGGCGGCGGGCGCCCTGCGAGCCGCCGGACACCAGCAACGTCGGCAGGTTGGGGTCGAGGCCGAAGGCCGCACGCGCCTCGGGACGGACCCGTGCGCGGTCGAGCGTCGCGATGGTGTGGCGCAGCGGGATGCCGATGTACCGGGAGTTGCGCAGCTTGCTGTCCGGTGTGGCGACGGCGACCCCCGCGGCGTACCGCGAGCCGATCTTGTTGGCGAGACCGGGTCGGGCGTTGGCCTCGTGGACGACGATCGGCACACCGAGGCGCTTGGCGGCCAGATAGCCGGGCAGCGCGACGTAACCGCCGAAGCCGACCACGCAGTCGGCCTTGGTGCGCTCGAGGATCTGCTCGGCGGCCTTGATGGTGCCGCGGAGCCGCCCGGGGACCGTGATCAGCTCGGGGGTCGGCTTACGTGGCAGCGGTACGGCGGGGATGAGGGCCAGCTCGTAGCCCCGCTCGGGCACGAGCCTGGTCTCCAGGCCCCGCTCCGTGCCGAGGGCCGTGATGCCCACGGATGGGTCCTGCCTGCGCAGGGCGTCCGCGAGGGCGAGCGCGGGCTCGATGTGGCCGGCGGTCCCCCCACCGGCGAGTACGACATGCACCGAAATTCACCGCTCTCCGGACGGACGCTTCTTGACGCGCCGTCTCATCGTCTTCCATCTCACCCCGGGCCTCCGCACGGCCAGGGCCGCCTTCGCCGCGGGATCCTCTCGCGCGAAGGCGATCAGCAGCCCGACGGCGAACATCGTCGGCAGCAGCGCGGAACCCCCGTAGGAGAACAGCGGCAGCGGGACGCCGGCGATCGGCAGCAGACCGAGCACCGCACCGATGTTGACCATGGCCTGGGCCGTGATCCACGTGGTGACGCCTCCCGCGGCGTATCTCACGAAGGGGTCCTCCGTGCGTCCGGCGACGCGGATACCCGCATAGCCTAGAGCCGCGAACAGAGCGAGCACCGACAGCGTCCCCGCCAGGCCCAGTTCCTCCCCGGCGATGGCGAAGATGAAGTCGGTGTGCGGTTCGGGTAGTTGGCCCCATTTTTCCACACTTGCTCCGAGGCCGGAACCGAACCATCCGCCAGAGGCAAGAGCATAGATGCCGTGCACCGCCTGCCAGCACTCGCCTTCCGGACCGAGGTCGATGGCGCCGATGCAGGACAGCCGGGACATCCGGTTCTCGTTGGTCCTGATGAGCAGCAGACCCACGAAACCGGCGATGCCGAGCACCCCCGCGAAGAGCCGTGTGGGCGCCCCGGCCAGCCACAGCAGTCCGAACAGGATCGCGGTGAGGATGATCGCCGTACCCATGTCGCCGCCGAGCATGATCAGGCCGAGGAGGAGGAAGGCGATGGGGACGAGCGGCACCAGCAGGTGCTTCCACTGGGTCAGCAGCCGCCGGTCCTGCTTGCGGGCGAGCAGATCCGCGCCCCACAGGATGAGCGCCAGTTTGCCGAACTCACTGGGCTGAAGCTGGAACGGACCGCCGAGGTAGATCCAGTTCTGGTTGCCGTTGACCGCGTGCCCTATCCCGGGGACCTGCACGAGCACCATGAGGAAGACCGTGACCACCAGGAGCGGATACGACAGGGCCCGGTGCAGTTTGACCGGCATACGAGACGCGATCAGCAGCAGGCCCGCACCGATGGCCGCCGCGACGAACTGCTTCTGGAAGAAGTACGAGGCGGGCAGCGAGTACTCCAGCGCCTGGATCATCGACGCGGAGTAGACCATGACGAGGCCGAGCACGGTGATCAGGAGGCTGCTGCCCAGGATCAGGTAGTACGCGGTGAGGGGGCGGTCCCAGGCCCTGCGCGCCTGCTCGTACAGCCGTCGCGGCCCGCGGGGGCCCTCCGGGCCGCCCGAGCGGCCCACGCCGCCCCGTACCCGTGGCAGGCGCCGTACGTCCCCGCCGGTACGGCTCCGCAGCGCGACGCCGGCTCCCCCGGCGGGCCCGGGCACCGGACCGGCCGGCACGAGCCTGGCCGCCCAGGCCCGCGCGGCGCGTACAGCGCGCAGGGACCCCTGGGCGAGCGACGCGGCTGCCCGGTCCCGTACACGCCCCTGTGTCGCCATGCCCACCGGGGAGCCGTCCGCCGTGCCCTGCGGGGAGCCTGGAGTGGTCGGCCTGGGCGGGTCGGCGGACGGGGCGGGGCCCAAGGGCTGGTCGGTGGCCGGCATGGTCGCTGTCCCCTCCAGTCGTGCCCGGCGGCAGCCGGACCTGGCGGCTGTCAGGCGTGCTCGGCGGCGAGTGCGCGGACCGCTTCCGCGAAAGCCTCGCCCCGCTTGTTGTAGTCGGTGAACATGTCCATCGAGGCGCAGGCCGGGGCCAGCAGCACCGTGTCCCCCGGCCGGGCGAGCGAGGCCGCCTCCCGTACCGCGGCGGACATCGCCCCAGTGTCGGTCCGGTCGAGGTCGACGACCGGGACCTCGGGCGCGTGTCGCGCCAGGGCTTCGCGGATCAGGGCGCGGTCGGCCCCGATGAGGACGACACCGCGAAGTCGCTTCGCCGACTTGGTGACCAGCCCGTCGAAGGTCGCTCCCTTGGCAAGTCCCCCGGCGATCCACACGATCGGGTCGTAGGCGGCCAGAGAGGCTTCCGTGGCATGGGTGTTGGTGGCCTTGGAGTCGTCGACGTACGCGACGCCCGCCACGTCCTCCACGTGCTCGATGCGGTGCGCGTCGGGCCGGAAGGCACGCAGTCCGTCGCGTACCGCGGCCGGCGCGACGCCGAAGGCGCGGGCGAGCGCGGCGGCGGCAAGGGCGTTGGCGATGTTGTGCGGCGCCGGCGGGTTGACGTCGGAGACCTCCGCCAGCTCCTGCGCCTGCTTCTGCCGGTTCTCGACGAACGCGCGGTCCACCAGGATCCCGTCCACGACACCGAGTTGGGAGGGGCCCGGCGTACCGAGCGTGAAGCCGATCGCCCGGCAGCCCTCCTCCACGTCGGCAGCGCGGACCAGTTCCTCGGTCGCGGGATCGGCGGCGTTGTAGACACAGGCGACCGTGTTGCCCTCGTAGATGCGGCCCTTGTCGGCAGCGTACGCCGCCATGGAGCCGTGCCAGTCGAGGTGGTCGGGGGCGAGGTTGAGCACCGCGGCCGAGTGGGCGCGCAGCGAGGGCGCCCAGTGCAGCTGGTAGCTGGAGAGTTCCACGGCGAGCACGTCGTAGGGCTCGTCGCCGGTGACGACGTCGATGATCGGCGTACCGATGTTGCCGATCGCCGCCGTCCGCAGGCCCGCCGCCGTCAGGATCGAGGCGAGCATCCGCGTTGTCGTCGTCTTGCCGTTGGTGCCGGTGATCGCGAGCCAGGGCGCGGCGTCCGGGCCGCGCAGTCGCCAGGCGATCTCGACGTCGCCGACGACGTCGACGCCCGCCTCGGCCGCCGCCTCGAAGAGCAGGCTGGACGGCTTCCATCCGGGCGAGGTGACGACCAGGTCGGTGCCCTTGGGCAGGGTCTCGGCGTCACCGAGGCGTACGGCGATGCCCAGTTCGGACAGTTCGGCCGCACGCGTGCGGTGCGTCTCGCTGTCGCCGCCGTCGACGACGGTGACGTGGGCGCCGAGCCCGGCCAGGGCGCGGGCGGCGCTGATGCCGCTCACGCCGAGGCCGGCGACGGTGACGTTCGAACCCTGCCAGTCGCTCACTTGTCTGCTGCCCATCCCGCGTAGAAGAGGCCGAGACCCACGATCACGCACATGCCCTGGATGATCCAGAACCGGACCACGACAAGGACTTCGGACCACCCCTTGAGCTCGAAGTGGTGCTGCAGCGGCGCCATCCGGAAGACCCGCTTGCCGGTCATCTTGAACGAACCGACCTGGATCACCACGGACATGGTGATGAGAACGAACAGTCCGCCGAGCAGGGCGAGCAGGAACTCGGTACGGGAGCAGATCGCGAGGCCCGCGAGTGCGCCGCCGAGTGCGAGCGAGCCCGTGTCGCCCATAAAGATCTTGGCGGGCGAGGTGTTCCACCACAGGAAGCCGAAGCAGGAGCCCATGAGGGCCGAGGCGACGACCGCGAGGTCGAGCGGATCGCGCACCTCGAAACAGGCGTTGGGATTGGTCAGGGTCACCGCGTTGGCGCAGGACTCCTGGAACTGCCACAGGCCGATGAAGGTGTACGCGCCGAAGACCATCACCGACGCGCCGGTGGCGAGGCCGTCCAGACCGTCCGTCAGGTTCACGCCGTTCGACATCGCGAGGATCATGAACAGGGCCCAGACCACGAACAGCACCGGGCCGATCGACCAGCCGAAGTCCGTGATGAACGACAGCTTGGTGGAGGCCGGCGTGTTGCCGCGCTGGTCGGCGAACTGCAGGGACAGCACGGCGAACGCGATGCCGACGATCAGCTGACCGGCCATCTTCGCCTTGGCGCGCAGACCGAGCGACCGCTGCTTGACGATCTTGATGTAGTCGTCGAGGAAGCCGACGAGGCCCATGCCCGCCATCAGGAAGAGCACCAGCACACCCGAGAAGGTCGGGTCCTCGCCGGTGATCACCTTGGCGAGCGCATAGGCGATCAGCGTGGCCAGGATGAAGGAGATGCCGCCCATCGTGGGCGTGCCCTTCTTTCCGGCGTGGCCGCGCGGGCCGTCGTCACGGATGAACTGCCCGTATCCCTTGCGGGCCAGGAGCTTGATCAGCAGCGGGGTACCGATCAGGGTCAGGAACAGACCGATGGCTCCCGCGAAGAGGATCTGCCTCATCGGACGGCACCCTCACCCTCGAGACCCTCGAGCAGAGCCTGCGCGATCCGCTCCAGACCGACCGACCTGGAAGCCTTCACCAGCACGACGTCTCCTGGGCGCAGCTCTCTGCGCAACAGGTCGACCGCCGCCTGCGCGTCGGACACGTGCACCGACTCCTCACCCCACGAACCCTCGTTGTATGCGCCCAGTTGCAACCAGGACGCTTCCCTGCCCCCGACCGCGACGAGCTTGCCGACATTGAGCCGGACGGCGAGCCGCCCGACCGCGTCGTGCTCGGCGAGTGCTTCGTCCCCGAGCTCGGCCATCTTGCCGAGCACCGCCCACGTACGTCCTCCCTTTGCCCGTGAGGCATCGCCCATGGCGGCCAGTGCGCGCAGCGCGGCGCGCATGGACTCGGGGTTCGCGTTGTAGGCGTCGTTGACGACCGTCACGCCGTCCGGACGCTCGGTGACCTCCATGCGCCAGCGGGAGAGGGTGCCCGCCTCGGAGAGCGCGAGGGCGATCTCGTCGACGGACATGTCCAGCTCATGGGCGACGGCGGCCGCGGCGAGCGCGTTCGACACGTGGTGCTCACCGTACAGCCGCATGGTCACGTCACTGCACCCGGTGGGTGTGTGGAGCGTGAAGGTCGGCTGTCCCAGGTCGGTGAGCCGGACATTCTCCGCGCGAACGGCGGCGTCGGCGGCCTCGCCGAACAGCAGCACCCGTGCTTTTGTCCGGGATGCCATGGCGCGCACCAGCGGGTCGTCGGCGTTGAGCACGGCGACGCCGTCCGCGGGCAGCGACTCGACCATCTCGCCCTTGGCCTCGGCGATCTGCTCGCGGCCGCCGAACTCCCCGATGTGGGCGGTGCCGACGTTCAGCACGAGGCCGATCCGGGGCGGGGTCAGTTCGGTCAGGTACCGGATGTGGCCGATTCCGCGCGCTCCCATTTCGAGCACCAGGTGTTCGGTGTCCTTGGTGGCGCGCAGCGCGGTGAGGGGAAGGCCGATCTCGTTGTTGAGGGAGCCGGGCGTCCAGACGGTGGGCGCCTTGCGCTGGAGCACCTGCGCGATCAGATCCTTGGTGCTGGTCTTCCCCGCCGAGCCGGTCAGCGCGACGACCTTGGTGCCGAGACGCTCCACCACGGCCCGTGCGAGGCGGCCGAGGGCGGCCTGTACGTCGTCGACGACGATCGCCGGTACGCCGAGGGGGCGGACGGCCAGTACGGCCACCGCGCCGGCCGCCACCGCGCGCTCGGCGTAGTCGTGTCCGTCGACGTTCTCGCCCTGGAAGGCGGCGAAGAGACTGCCGGGCTCGACGGCGCGGGAGTCGATGACGACGGGGCCGGTGACGGGTGCGGCCGGATCCGGTATGTCGTGCGACTGCCCGCCGACGATGTCTGCGATCTCGGCGAGGGAGAGGGCGATCACTTGGTCATCCCTGACTGTTCTCGAATTCGGTGACGCGTTTCGACGACGCGTCTCTGCGCGCCTCGATGGCTTCGCGGAGGACCTGGCGGTCGTCGAACGGGCGCACCACTCCGGCGATGTCCTGGCCCTGCTCATGCCCCTTGCCGGCGACGAGCACGGTGTCGCCCGGCTCGGCGCGGGCGACGGCGGCGGCGACCGCGGCGGCCCGGTCCTCGTAGACCATCACGTCGCCCCGCTCGTGGATGGGTACTTCTGCGGCGCCCGCCAGCATCGTGGCGAGGATGGCGAGGGGGTCCTCACCGCGCGGGTTGTCGGACGTCAGTACGGCGGTGTCGGCCAGCCGTGCGGCGGCGGCGCCCATCGGGCCGCGCTTGGTCTTGTCACGGTCGCCGCCGCAGCCGAGCACGATGTGCACCTTGCCCTCGGTGACCTTGCGCAGCGAGCGCAGGACCGATTCGACCGCGTCGGTCTTGTGTGCGTAGTCCACGACCGCAAGGTACGGCTGGCCCGCGTCGACCCGCTCCAGGCGGCCCGGCACGCCGGGCACGGCGGCGATTCCGTCCGCCGCGGTCTGGGGGTCGAGGCCGGCGACGGCGAGGGTGGCGATCGCGGCGAGGGTGTTGGCGACGTTGAACGGGCCGGGCAGCGGCGCCTGGGCGCGAATCCGCTCGCCCTTGGGGCCCACCGCGGTGAACGTGGAGCCGAGCGCGGTGACTTCGGCGTCCTCGGCCCGCCAGTCGGCGTCGGTGTGGCCCTCCGCGGAGAAGGTGGTGACCGGGACGGTGGCCTCCTCGACCAGCCTGCGGCCGTACTCGTCGTCGAAGTTGACGACGGCCTGCCGGCTGCGCCGCGGCGTGAACAGCTGCGCCTTCGCCTGGAAGTAGTCCTCCATGCCGGAGTGGAATTCCATGTGCTCGGGGCTGAGGTTGTTGAAGACGGCGACGTCGAAGACGCAGCCGTCGACCCGTCCGAGCACAAGGGCGTGGCTGGAGACCTCCATGGCGACCGAGTCGGCGCCGCGTTCGCGCATGACCGCGAAGAGCGCCTGCAGGTCGGTGGCTTCCGGGGTGGTGCGCTCCGACTTGATGCGCTCGTCGCCGATGCGCATCTCGACCGTGCCGATCAGGCCCGTGGAACGGCCGGCCGCCCTGAGGCCGCCCTCGACGAGGTAGGCGGTCGTGGTCTTGCCGGAGGTGCCGGTGATGCCGATCTGGAGCAGGTCCTGGCCGGGGTGACCGTAGATCTCCGTGGCGAGTTCGCCCATCCGGCCGCGCGGGTTGTCGGTGACGAGCACCGGCAGGCCGGTCGCGGCGGCGCGTCCGGCGCCCGCCTCGTCGGTGAGGATCGCGGCGGCTCCGAGGTCGGCGGCCTGGGCTGCGAAGTCGGCGCCGTGGAAACGGGCGCCGGGCAGCGCCGCGTACACATCGCCGGGGCGTACCGCACGCGAGTCGTGGGTGATGCCCGTGATCTCCGCGCGGCCCGGGGTCTGCACACCCAGCCGGGCCGCCAGCTCCTCGAGCCGCGTCGGGCGGGGCCGGTCCGGACGGGGCGCCCCCGGGTGTTTCTGGGAGGCGTCCTGCTGGGTGGTTCGGGTCTGATCAGCTTGTGGCACGGCGGTGAGCGTACCGGGCGCACCGGGCCCGGGCGAAAATGAGGTGCCCTCACCGGGCCGGTTCCCGGAATCGGGCGTGATCGTTGTCACTGGTGGTCCTCCGGTCACTCGCCGGGTTCGAAGGTCACGGGCAGCTTGGCGGGCCCCTTGCCGGTCGGGGCGACCTGCAGGGTCTTCAGCGCGAACTGCATGACCTGCTGATAGATGGGGCCGCAGATCTGTCCGCCGAAGTAGCTGCCCCTGGTGGGGTTCTGGATGGCGCAGTAGACGGTGATCTGCGGGTCGTCGGCCGGTGCGAAGCCGGCGAAGGAGGCGGTATAGCCCTTGTAGACGCCGAGTTCCGGGTCGACGCGGTTGGCCGTTCCGGTCTTCCCGGCGACGCGGTATCCGGGGATACGGGCCTTGTTGCCGGTGCCCTCCTCGTCGTCGACGACCGACTCGAGCATGGCGGCCAGTGTGTCGGCGGTCTTCTCGCTGACGACCTGGGTCTCCTCCGGTTCGGGCGCCGGTGTGAAGCGGCCGTCGGGGCCCTTGGTGCCGCGGACCAGCGTCGGCTCGATGCGGACACCGTCGTTGGCGATGGTCGAGTACACGGAGGCCGCCTGCACGGCGTTGACCGACAGGCCCTGCCCGAAGGGGATCGTGTACTGCTGCGAGGTGGACCAGTCCTGCGGCTTGGCGAGGATGCCGGGGGTCTCGCCCGGGTAACCGAGCCCGGTCGGGACGCCGATGCCGAACTTGCGCAGATAGGAGTGGAGCACCTTGTTGGCCTCCGGCTGGTTCTTGCCGAGCTGCCCGGTGGCCAGGATGGTGCCGATGTTGCTCGACTTGGCGAGTACGCCGTTGAGCGTGAGGTACCAGGTGGGGTGGTCGATGTCGTCCTTGAAGAGCCGGTCGCCCCGGTGCAGCCGGTTGGGGACGACGACATGGGTCCCGGGAGTCGCCTTCCCCTCCTCGAGCACGGCGGCCATGGACATCACCTTGGCGGTGGAGCCCGGTTCGAACGCGTCCTGGAGGGCGGCGTTGCCCAGTGGGAAGGTGCCGGCCCGGCCCAGGTCGTTGGGGTCGTAGCCGGGCGCGTTGGCCATGGCGAGCACCTCGCCGGTGCGGGTGTTCTGGACGATCACATAGCCGCGGTCGGCCTTCGACTTCCGGACCTGGTCCTCGATGGCCTTCTGGGCTGCCCACTGGATGTCGCGGTCGATGGTCAGCTCGACGTCGGAGCCGGGGACCGCGGGGACCTCGCTGGAGGTGGCGGTGGGCACGCGGCGGCCGCCGGACTGGGCGTAGGTGATGGTGCCGTCCTTGCCGGCCAGCGTCTCGTCGAGCATCGACTCGATGCCGCCGCCGCCCCGGTTCGCGGCGTTGACGAAGCCCAGTATCCCGGCGGCGAGATCGCCGTTCGGGTACACGCGCCGGCTGCTGGGCTCCTGGAAGACGCCCGCGAGCACATTGGCGCCGGGGCCGCCCCTGCGCTTGTCGGCCGCGGCCTTCTCCGCGTAGACGCCCTTGAGGTCCTTGATCTGGTTCCAGACCTGGGGGGTCTGGCGGCGGGCCAGCACGGCGTAGCGGGAGCCGGGCTTCTTGAGCTTCTCCGCGAGCTCGGCCGGTTCCTTGCCGAGGATGGGGGCGAGCAGTGCCGCCGCCTGTTCCGGCGCGCTCGGGGACTTGCTGTCCTCGAGCGTGAACATCTTCGGGTCGGCGGTGATGTCGTGCGCGTCGACGCTGGTGGCCAGCGCGACACCGGCCCGGTCGGTGATCTCGCCGCGCTCGGCGGCCAGCTTGTGGCTGAGGTAGCGGTTCTTCTCCGCCTTGGCCGCGTACGCGCTCGCGTCGACGGCCTGGACCTGCAGCAGCCGGACGACGAACGCCAGCATGACCAGCGTCAGACCCAGGCTGACCAGCCTCAGCCGGGGGCGCGGGTTGCTCAGCCGCACGCGCCGGGGGGCAGGACGCTGCCCCGGGCGGGGCGGACGGGAGCCGGAGCGCTGCCGGGGACGTGCGGCGGACTGGGCGGAGGGCCGCCGTGCGGGGCCTGGCACCCGGCGCCGCGGTGGTTCCTTGGAGGGCACTGCGTCACCTGCCGGGGGTCGTCGGGATCGGCTGCGGGGACGTACGGAGGGACTGGGCGGGCGCCGGGAGGACCGGTGCCTGCGTCGTCTGCGTCTGCGTGGACGCGGCGCTGCCCGGTTGGCCAGGGACGGCACCAGGCGGCGGTGCGGCCGGGGGCGGGGCCTGGGCGGACGTCGAGAGCTGCGAGGGCTCCGCGGTCGCCGGGTCGGACGCAGTGGGTGACGGCGAAGGCGGCACGGGCTGCGCGGTGGCCTTCTTCGGTACGCCGAGGACCTTGCCGTCCGGGCCGAGGAAGGCGGGGCCGCCGCCGGGCACCATGCCCAGTTCACGGGCCCGCCGCTCGAGGGCGTCAGGGGCCGAACGGCGGTCCACGTCCCGCTGCAGCGCCTGCTGTTCGTCGGTGAGTTCGGTGGTCTTCTTCCTCAGCTCACTCAGCTCGAACGAGCCCTGGTTGAGGGACGAGTTCAGCATCAGAAGCGTGATCAGTCCCCCGGCGAGCAGGATCACGACCAACAGGACGAAGGGGGTGCGCGCGGCGGAGCTCGGCCCCGACGGCATGAGCCGCGTGAGCCGCGCGGCCCGTCCCTTCAACTGCTTGGCCGCTGTGCTCAAGGTGTCCTCCGGTTCGCTTCTCCGCCGACTGCGCGGCGCCGCTCGCCCGCCCGGGTCACGCCACGTCCTCCCGGATGCGCTGTGCCCCCCTCAGACGCGCCGGTGCCGCGCGGCGGTTCTCCGCGACCTCCTCCTCGGTGGGCAGCTCCGCGCCACGGGTCAGCAGTTTCAGCCGCGGCTGGTACTCCTCGGGTACGACGGGCAGCCCGGGCGGCGCCGTGATCGCGGCGCCGGCCGCGAAGACCTGCTTGACCAGCCGGTCCTCGAGGGAGTGGTACGACAGGACGGCGATTCGTCCACCGACGGCGAGGGAGGCGACCGCCGCGGGAATCGCCCGCTCGAGGACGGTCAACTCTCCGTTCACCTCGATGCGCAGGGCCTGGAACGTCCGCTTGGCCGGGTTGCCGCCGGTGCGCTTGGCGGCCTGCGGCAGCGCGTCGCGGATGAGTTCGACGAGCCGCGCGCTGTTGGTGAAGGGCTCCTTGGCCCGTTCCCGGACGACGGCGGAGACGATCCGCTTGGCCTGCTTCTCCTCGCCGTAGGCGCGCAGGATCCGCACCAGCTCGCCCGCCGGGTACGTGTTGAGCACCTCGGCGGCGCTGAGGCCCGTCGTCTGGTCCATGCGCATGTCGAGCGGGGCGTCCTGGGCGTAGGCGAAGCCGCGGTCGGCCTCGTCGAGCTGCATGGAGGAGACGCCGAGGTCGAAGAGGATGCCCTGGACGCGGGGGACGCCGAGGCGGGTGAGGACGTCGGGGAGCTCGTCGTAGACGGCGTGCACCAGCGTGGCGCGTTCACCGCAGGGGGCGAGCCGCTCGCCGGAGAGCCGCAGGGCCTCCTTGTCCCGGTCGAGAGCGACCAGACGCGCCTCGGGGAACCTCTTGAGCAGGGCCTCGCTGTGTCCGCCGAGGCCCAGGGTGCAGTCGACGACGACAGCGCCGGGCGCCTCCAGCGCGGGGGCCAACATGTCCAGGCACCGCTGGAGCATCACCGGGACGTGTCGGGTCTGGCTCATGCGCCCTCTCAGATCCGGCGCGGGCGAGTCATGCCGGGCCGTGCGTACGCCGCGCACGCGGGGAATTGTGCGGAAAGCCACCGATTACCCGGGTGGTGTCCGTGAACTTCGCGTCACTTTAGTCCACTGGTCCGGCCGGTCAATCAACCGGCCAGCGCGTCGCACGGACCACCGCGTCATTCCTGTGGGTTACATCACTGCGAGGGTCGTTGACGTTCTTTTGTCCGCCCTCACACCGCGCCTGCCCGGTCGGTGACCGTTACCTTCATTGCATGTCGACTTATGCGCACACGCCCGCTGCCGACGCCGCACGCACCGGCGGCACCGTCACCGACCGTCTCGTCGAGGCGAACCAGCGCTACGCCGCAGAGTTCCAGGACCCCGGGATGGACGCGCGCCCGGTGCTCAAGGTGGCCGTGGTCGCCTGCATGGACGCCCGCCTCGACCTGCACGCCGCACTCGGACTGGAACTGGGCGACTGCCACACCATCCGCAACGCCGGCGGCGTCGTCACCGACGACGTGATCCGCTCGCTCACCATCAGCCAGCGGGCGCTCGGCACCCGCAGCGTGATACTCGTGCACCACACCGGCTGCGGCCTGGAGAGCATCACCGAGGACTTCCGCATCGAGCTGGAGGAAGAGGTCGGGCAGCGCCCGGCGTGGGCGGTCGAGGCGTTCCGGGATGTCGACCAGGACGTACGGCAGTCGATGCAGCGCGTGCGCACCTCGCCGTTCCTGCTGCACGCCGACGACATCCGCGGCTTCGTCTTCGACGTCGCGACGGGTCTGCTGCGGGAGATCGACCCCGCTGCGTGAGCAGCTCGACACCCGGAATAACCATCCAACCCCGACATATCCCACCCACTTATCCACAGGCGAGTGACACAACGCGGGAACGCCAACAAGAATGCGGGTGTGACTCCACTTCCGGACTCTCCGGGAGCGGTGTCCGTGTTTCGGGGTGGGCCGTGCCGTCTTGTGTGCACCGGCCCTAGAACGGGCCGAGGAGGGCCGGGTGACGACCTATGACGATCGAGCGAGCCTCACGGATCTGACCACCACCGCGGATCGGATCCGCAGGTCGGTCGAGGGTGTGATCGAGGGCAAGCCAGAGGTCGTACGGCTTTCGCTGACCGTGTTGCTGGCGGAGGGGCATCTGCTCATCGAAGATGTCCCGGGCGTGGGCAAGACGATGCTGGCCAAGACGCTGGCGCGATCCATCGACTGCTCGGTGCGGCGGATCCAGTTCACACCGGACCTGCTGCCCTCCGACATCACCGGAGTGTCGATCTTCGACCAGCAGCGGCGTGAGTTCGAGTTCAAGCCGGGCGCGATCTTCGCGCAGATCGTGATCGGCGACGAGATCAACCGCGCGTCGCCCAAGACGCAGTCCGCGCTGCTGGAGTCGATGGAGGAGCGCCAGGTCACCATCGACGGCCACAGCTACGAGCTGCCCAACCCCTTCATGGTGGTGGCCACTCAGAACCCGGTGGAGATGGAGGGCACCTACCCGCTCCCCGAGGCGCAGCGCGACCGCTTCATGGCGCGCGTCTCCATCGGCTACCCCAGCGCGGCCGCCGAGCTGCAGATGCTGGACGTCCACGGCGGCATCTCCCCGCTGGACGACCTGCAGCCCGTGGCGCACGCCCACGACATCGTGAAGCTGATCGAGGCGGTGCGCGCGGTGCACGTCGCCGAGTCCGTCCGGCGCTACGCGGTGGATCTCGTCGCCGCGACCCGCAGCCACACCGATCTCAGACTCGGCGCCTCCCCGCGCGCGACGCTGCATCTGCTGCGCGCCGCGAAGGCGTCCGCAGCCCTCAGCGGCCGCGAGTACGCCCTCCCCGACGACGTGCAGGCCCTCGCCGTGCAGGTCCTCGCGCACCGGCTGCTGCCCACGGCACAGGCCCAGCTCAACCGCCGCACGGCCGAGCAGGTCGTCCTGGACATCGTCAATCGTACGGCCGTGCCCACCACCGGCAGTTCCGACGGCGCGTACGTCTCCGGCCGGCCGGCACAGCCGACGCTCTACGGCCAGCAGCCCGGCGCCCGGCGGCTGTGATGACGCCCGGGAGGCCTGCCGCCTCTGCGGGCCCGGACGGCAAGGAAGCCGGCGGCATGCGGGCGGCGCTCGGCGGGCTCACCACCCGCGGTCGCTCGTTCCTCGCCGCCGGTGTGGCTGCCGCCGTGTGCGCGTACGTCCTGGGCCAGAGCGACCTGCTCCGCGTCGGGCTGCTGCTCGCCGTGCTGCCGCTGATCTGTGTGGCCGTGCTGTACCGCACCCGTTACCGCGTCGCGGCCAGCCGCCGGCTGACGCCGGGCCGGGTACCCGCCGGTTCCGAGGCGCGGGTGCATCTGCGCATGGACAACGTCTCGCGGATGCCGACCGGGCTGCTGATGCTCCAGGACCATGTGCCCTATGTGCTGGGCCCGCGGCCCCGCTTCGTCCTGGACCGGGTCGAGGCGGGCGGCAGACGCGAGGTGTCCTACCGGGTCCGTTCCGATCTGCGGGGCCGCTATCCGCTCGGACCGCTCCAGCTGCGGCTGAACGACCCGTTCGGCATGTGCGAGCTCACCCGCTCGTTCAGCGCCTTCGACACCCTCACGGTCATACCCCGTACGGAGACGCTGCCCGCGGTGCGGCTGGCGGGCGAGGCCTCCGGCTACGGCGACGGCCGCCAGCGCTCGCTCGCTCTGGCCGGCGACGACGACATCATCCCGCGCGCCTACCGCTACGGCGACGATCTGCGACGAGTGCACTGGCGCTCCACGGCGCGCTACGGCGAGCTGATGGTCCGGCGCGAGGAGCAGCCACAGCGGGCCAGATGCACCGTGCTGCTGGACACCCGCCGACTGGCCTATGAGGGGGCAGGCCCCGACTCGGCCTTCGAGTGGGCCGTGTCCGGCGCGGCCTCCGCTCTGACGCATCTGCTGGAACGCGGCTTCGCCGTCCGACTGTTGACGGACACGGGAAGCTCCGTCCCCGGTGAGGGCGCCGAGGGGTTCGCCTCGTCGCAGGAGTCCGTGGAGTCCGCCGGTCTGATGATGGACACGCTCGCCGTCGTCGACCACTCCGACGGCGCCGGCCTGTCGCGGGCGTACGACGTGCTGCGCGGCGGCGGCGAAGGGCTGCTGGTCGCCTTCTTCGGGGATCTGGACGAGGAACAGGCCGCGCTGGCGGCCAGGATGCGGCACCGCAGCGGTTCCGCCGTCGCCTTCGTCGTGGACAGCGGCACCTGGCTGACCGGCGGGGCCGTGGCGGGGGCGCTCGACGACCGGCTGCGGCAGCTGCGCGACGCGGGCTGGACGGCACTGGCGGTGACGCCGGGGACGCGGCTCGCGGATTTGTGGCAGCAGGCGGCCCGGGAGCGCACCGGCGAGTCGTCGGCCGCCGGTACGAACGGGTCCTGGGGAGGTCGGTCATGAGCGGTCGCGGACGGCTCGCGCTGTGCGCCTTCGCCGCCACGCTGATGGCGGCGGGAGCGCTGCTGCCCCTGGTCGATCCGCCCAACTGGCTGATCCAGGCGGCGTTCCTGCTGGCGATCCAGGCCGGGGCGGGCGCGCTCGCGCGGCGGGTGCCGCTGGCCCGGCCGCTGACCGTGGCAGTGCAGGTGCTGGTGACGCTTCTTGTGCTCACCGTCGTCTTCACGCGCGAACAGGCGGTGCTCGGCCTGCTGCCGGGGCCCGACGCGTTCGCCCGGTTCGGCGAGTTGCTGCAGGCCGGTACCGCCGATGTCGGCAAGTACGCCATCCCGGCCCCCGCGACCGACGGGATCAGACTGCTGGTGATCGGCGGCGTACTGGTCATCGGTCTGGCGGTGGACGCGCTGGCCGTGACGTTCCGCAGCGCCGCACCGGCGGGTCTTCCACTCCTGGCGCTCTACTCGGTGGCTGCCGGGCTCTCCGGCGGCGGGGCCAGCTGGCTGTGGTTCCTGCTTGCCGCCTCCGGCTACCTGCTGCTGCTGCTCGCCGAAGGCCGTGACCGGCTGTCCCAGTGGGGGCGCGTCTTCGGCGGCGCCGGCAGTGCCCAGCGACGTTCGACCGGCGGGTTGGACCCGACGGACGGGCGTCCGCAGGCCCCGGTCCGAGCGGGCCGCAGGATCGGTGTGCTCGCGCTGGGCGTCGCGCTCGCGGTCCCGGCGGCCCTGCCGGCGCTGGACGGCGGTCTGCTCGGCGGCTTCGGCAACGGCCCGGGCGGCGGGGTCGGAGGAGGCGGTGGCGGCACCATCTCGGCCGTCAACCCCCTGGTTTCGCTCCAGGACAATCTGAACCAGCCGCAGAACCGCGAGGTGCTTCGCTACCGCACCAACGCGCCGGACAACCGGGACATGTATCTGCGGATCCTGGCCCTCGACCGGTTCGACGGCACGTCGTGGCGCTCCTCGGAGCGCAAGGTCACCAATGTGCCCGAGCGTCTGCCCGAGCCGCCCGGTCTGAGCCCGTCGGTGCAGGTCACCGAAGTGAAGACCAATCTGTCGGCGGCCGGTGACTACAAGCAGAACTGGCTGCCGATGCCCTACCCGGCGACGACGGTGGCCATCGACGGCCGCTGGCGTTTCGAGCCCGCCGGACGGACGCTCGTCGGCGACCGCAGGCAGACCACGGCCGGCGTGCAGTACTCGGTCAGCAGCCTCGTCGTGCAGCCGACCCAGGAGCAGCTGGCGGATGCTCCCGCGCCGCCCGCCGCGCTGCTGCAGGAATACACCCGGGTGCCCGACGTGCTGCCGGACGACGTCAGGGAAACCGCCGTCACGGTCACCAGGGGCGCGGCGAACGACTACGAGCGAGCGAAGAAGCTCGAGGAGTGGTTCGCGGACAACGGCGGCTTCGAGTACAACACGGACGTCCGTTCGGGCACGGGCGCGACGGCGATCAGCCGCTTCCTGAAGGACAGGAAGGGCTTCTGCGTCCACTTCTCGTTCTCGATGGCGGCCATGGCCCGCACGCTGGACATCCCGGCGCGGGTGGCGGTGGGCTTCCAGCCCGGCACCACGCAGTCGGACGGCACGGTGTCGATCGGCCTGCGCGACGCCCACGCCTGGCCCGAGCTGTACTTCGAGGGTGTGGGGTGGACCCGCTTCGAGCCGACGCCGAGCCGCGGCAGCCGGCCCGAGTACACCCAGGAGCAGACGCCTTCCGGCGGGCCCTCGGACCCGGCGCAGCCGGAAGAGGGCGGCTCCGCCGCCCCGGCACAGACCGACCGGCCCCAGGACACCTGCCCCCGCCAGGAGCGGCAGCTCGGCGAGTGCGGCGCGGCCGAACCGCGTGACGTCCAGCCGCCGTCGGCCGACGAGTCGGCCTTGGGTACGGTGCTGCTGGTCGCGTCCGGCGTGGCAGCCGGGCTGCTGCTGCTGGCGGTTCCGTTGCTGTGGCGGATCGCGACACGTGCCCGCAGACTGACCACGCGCGTGGTCCGGCCGGCCAAGCGCGACGCAGGCTCGACGGGCCTGGACCCCGACGGCTCCGATCCGGCCGGTGTGTCGTTGGCCGGGGGTGTCGGGGCGGTCGCCGGCCGCACGGCAGTGGACGACCCTGGCCGGACGCTGGCGGCGTGGCAGGAGGTCACCGACTCGGCTTGGGACGTCGGCGTCCTGCCCGACGAGTCGCTGACGCCGCGCAAGGCGGCGGCCCGCATCGTCACCCTGGGCAAGCTGGAGGACGAGCCCGCGGCGGCCGTGCACCGGATGGCCCGCTCGGTGGAGCAGGTCCTCTACGCACCCGTCCCGCGAACCGGCACGGGCCTCGCGGAGGACGCACGGAAGATCCACGCCGGCCTGCTGGACGCGGTGGGCTTCTGGCCCCGGATGCGAGCGACGCTGCTGCCCCGCTCGTCGGTCCGGGTCCTGTGGACTCTGAGCGAGCGCTGGTCGGCCTTCACGGACCGGTGGTCCGTCCGCCGCCTGCCACTGGAACGCTGGGCCCGGGCCGTTCGCCGACCGAGCCGACAGCGGGGCTGAGCGGGGGCGGGCGGAGCCCGCGGCGGAGCGAGCGGGCGGAGCGGCGCTGAGCCGCCCGGTCCGGCGTGGGCGCCGAGGGCAGCCGGCGCGCGGGGCGCAGCGGGGCTGAGCCGGAGGCGGACCAAGCCCGCAGCGGGGCCGCCGCCTGCGCGGCGCATACGAAGTCGGCTCGTGTCGCGGGGCCTTGGACACGGATGAGGGGCGGCGCTCGAAAGCGTCGCCCCTCATCCCTACTCCAAGCCTTTGCCCGGCGGAGCCACCATCCGGTCCGGTGAAAGTCCGGTGACCGGTGGAATCAGTGGCCGCCCTGCTCGTCGCGGCGGCGCTGCCACCGCTCCTCGATCCGGTGCATCATCGATCTGCGCTGGTGCGGCTGTCGGCGTCCCTGCTCGCCGGTTGCCTGCTGCTGTTCGCCCGGCTTCGGCGCTTTGCGCCAGCCCGTGACCGCGAGAACCGCACAGCCGAGCATCACCAGGAAGCCCACCACACTGATCCAGATCTGCTGGGCGACCATACCGGCCATGAGGAGCGCGATACCCACCAGGAAGCCTGCGACCGCCTGGTAGACCCGTCGCCGGGTGTACGTACGCAGCCCGCTTCCCTCAAGCGCTGTAGCGAACTTGGGATCTTCGGCGTACAGCGCTCGCTCCATCTGCTCGAGCATTCGCTGCTCGTGCTCCGAGAGCGGCACGGAGTCCTCCTCGTCGTCGGTCGCGGGGGCGACCGGTATGCGGCCCTTCCAGGATAGGCAGGGATTCGCCCCCGTGAAACCCGCCCTCTCGCAAACGCCATTCCGGGCCGCCATGCCGATCGGGGTGCTGAGGCGTTGATTCCCCAACCTCCGATCCGTCATGCCGGATGGTGTCCCCCGATCATACGGGGCGACGGCCACTAACGGAGGGTCTGTTGCGTACTCCATCTGCGGCTGCGCCCCTGATCAGCCCCGCTTCTCGCCCAGGACGTGCAGCTGGGTCGCGACGGAGTGGAAAGCAGGAAGCTCGGCGGCGGCTGCCTCCAGCTTCAGCAGCGCGTCCAGGGCGCCGGGCTCGGTGTCCACCAGAACGCCGGGAACCAGGTCGGCGAAGACCCGCACCCCGTGGACCGCGCCGACCTCGACACCGGCCTGGGTGACAGCCTCGGTGAGCTGCTCGGCGGTGAAGCGGCGGGGCACCGGGTCGCCCGCGCCCCAGCGGCCGTCGGGGTCGGAGAGCGCCTGGCGGGCCTCGTTGAAATGCCCGGCCAGTGCACGGGCGAGGACGGCGCCGCCGAGGCCGGCGGCGAGGAGGCTGAGCGCTCCGGCGGGCCGGAGCGCCGCCACCGCGTTGCGGACGCCCTCGGCGGGATCATCGACGTACTCCAGCACGCCGTGGCACAGGACGGCGTCGTAGCCACCGCGCTCGACGACGTCGAAGAGGCCGTGGATGTCGCCCTGGACGCCGCGGACCCTGTCCGCGACCCCGGCCTCGGCCGCCCGGCGCTCGAGCGCGAACAGCGCGTTCGGGCTGGGGTCGACGACCGTGACGCGATGACCGAGCTGAGCGGCGGGCACCGCGAAGTTACCGGTGCCGCCGCCGGTGTCCAGGATGTCCAGGGAGTCCGTCCCGGTCGCCTTGACCCGACGGTCGAGAGCCTCCTTGAGGACCTCCCAGACCACGGCCGTACGGAGGGAGGCGCGAGAGGGTCGCGGTGGGGTCTCCCCACCGGCGGGGGACGGTTCCGACACGGCTGTTGACTCCTCGGGCGATGTAGCTGATGACCTCAGTCCACCCTATTGCCTCCGACTCCCCCGCCAGCGCTCCGTCTCATCCCGCGGAGTCCCCGCGCTCCGGCTGCTGCGGCCTGGGCTGCGGGAGCAAGGGCTGCAGCACCAGCAAACGCTCGACCAGCCTCAGGAACATGGCCGCGTCCCGCAGCAGGTCGTCGGCGTCACGGCGGCCGGCGGCGCCCCGTATGCCTGCCTCCGCACGTGCCCGGCGGTCGGCACCGGAGGCGAACAGCAGGCTCCATTCGGAGAGCTCGGGCGCGATCTCCGGCAGGACCTCCCAGGCGCTGCGGATGCCTCCCCTACGGCTCCGCCGTGGGGATGCCCCATGACGGCGCCGCGGACCGGTCTCGGGGCGGCCGCGGGCGGCGAGCACCGCGGCGGCCGTGCGCAGGGCGGCCAGGTGGGCCGTGGCATACCGCTCGTTGGGCTGGTCGAGGCTCTCGGCCTCCTCGAGCCCGGTGCGGGCCCGGGCGAGCAGGTCGAGAGCGGCGGGCGGCGCGGATGCCCGGCGCGGGACGGGGTGGACGTCGTGCGCGGGGCCGGTCGATGAGGGGGCAGTGCCGGTGGCGCGGCGCCGGTGTTCGGCGGCTGCCGAGTAACTGGCCATGACGAGCCTCCTGTCGTCGTGTGACGGCACTGTGGCCGTATGTGTCCATCGTGGAGGGCCCCACTGACAATCCGCGCTGACCTGGTGTTCTTTCCGGCTGGAGGTGGCGAGAGGACCACTTCTTAGCAGCGGTTCGATCACCGAGGCGGATCCCGGGCTCGCCGTCTCGGTGATCACGGCACTTTGGGCTTCCGCCGGCGAGCCCGGTCCGCCCGGAACGGTGTGGACGAACTCTTCAAGACTCTGTTCCGCTTGGTCGTACGGGCCTGCCTTTGACCCGACGCGCTTGCCTGTCGGAGCCGCGGTGGCAGCCTCCGGCGTGGCTTACGGCCTGGCTGCGGCCGGCATCCGCATGTTCGCGATGTTCACGCAGATCCTGAGGGCGGCCAGCCGTCCTTTTGCTTCGATCGGGGGTTCGGGGGTAGTTTTTGGACTGACTGGTCAGTTCAAAAACTGACGGATGGAGAACTGGGGAGGGGGATCGGGGTGGGGTACGTGGACAGCCCGCACGGCGCGGCCGTCGCCGCCGAGGGCTTCGGAGTGAAGGGCCCGCGCGGCTGGGCGTTCCGATCGGTGGACATCGACGCCGCGCCGGGGGCACTCGTCGCGATCGAGGGCTCGTCGGGTTCGGGGCGCACAAGCCTGCTGCTCGCACTTACGGGTCGGATGCGGCCCACGGAGGGCCGCGCTGCGGTCGCGGGCCTCGAGCTGCCGCGCAGGATGGCCGCTGTGCGCCGGATCAGCGCGCTCGGTCCGGTGCCGGGAGTGAGCGACCTCGACCCGGCGCTCACTGTCGCCGAGCATCTGCGCGAACGGGCCCTGCTGCAGCGGCGTTTCGACGGTGCGCTGCGCGCTCTGCTGCGGCCCCGGGCGGAGCGGTCCGCCGCGGCGCGCGAACGCATCGAGAAGGCACTGTCCACCGCGGGGCTCGACCTGGCGGCGCTGCCCAAGCGGGAGCGCACGTCCGTACGGGACTTGGAGCGGCTGGAGGAGCTGCGGCTCTCCGTCGCCCTCGCGCTGATCGCCGAACCGCGGCTGCTCGCGGTCGACGACACCGACCTCAAGCTCTCCGACGCCGACCGCGCCACGGCCTGGGCGCTCCTTCGCTCGGTCGCGGACAGCGGGACGACGGTGCTCGCGGTGTGCAGCCAGGCCCCCGAGGACGCAGTCGTCGTCCGCACGACGGGCGCCGTCCCCGACGGAGGCAAGGCCCCCTCCGCCGACGCCGTTGCAACGGGCCGGGGGGCGCCCGATACGGACGCCGACACCGATGAAACGGACCGGCCCGCTCCGACGGACCCGGACGCCGGGACCGGGACCGAGACCGAGACCGAGACCGAGACCGGGACCAGGACCGGGACCGGGACAGGGACAGGGACGGACACCGGGACCGAGCGCGACACCGATGAGAACACCAACGAGGAGGGGACGGCCGATGCGATCGCCGAAACTGGCCGCGCTTGAGCTGAAGCGCTTCGGCAGGGGGAAGCTGCCTGCCGCCGCGATCGTCGCGGTCCTGCTGCTGCCGCTGCTCTACGGCGCCCTGTACCTCTGGTCGTTCTGGGACCCGTACGGCAGGCTCGACAAGATCCCCGTCGCGCTCGTCAACGACGACAAAGGCGCGACCGCGGCCGGCCGGAAGATCACGGCCGGCGACGAGATCACCAAGGGGCTGCGCGACAGCAACGTCTTCCAGTGGCACGAGGTGAGCGGTGCCGAGGCCCGCAAGGGCGTCGAGGACGGCACGTACTATCTGTCGCTGACCATGCCGGCGGACTTCAGCCGGCGCATCGCCTCCAGTTCCGGCGACTCCCCCGAGACCGGCGCGCTCCAGGTCCGTACGAACGACGCGAACAACTACATCGTCGGGCAGATCTCGCGGACAGTCTTCTCCGAGGTGCGCACCGCCGCGTCGACCGATGCCTCGCGGTCGTTCCTCGACCGGATCTTCATCTCGTTCTCCGACATCCACGAGGCGACGGAGAAGGCGGCGAAGGGCGCCGACAAGCTCAAGAGTGGTGTCGGGAAAGCAAAGAAGGGCTCGGAGGACCTCGCGGACGGACTCAAGGACGCCAAGGACGGCAGCGGCAAGCTGTCGGGGGGCATCAGCAAGCTGCACAAGGGTGCCGGTGAGCTCGAGACCGGCTCCCGTCAGGTCGCCGACGGGACCCAGACGCTCGCCGACAAGGTCAACGGGGTCGCCGCCGAGGTGCGCCCCTACCTCAAGGACAACGGCAAGTCGATCGGCGACTCGGCCCGGTTGGTGGCCGACTCGTCGCGGGCCGTGCAGCACAACCTCGACCGTCTGGTCGAACGGGCCCCCGGCGCCGCGGTGGTCGCCCACAAGTCGGCGGATGTGCTCAGCGAGGTCTATCGCACGCAGTGCGAGGAGGCGCTGCTCCCCGACGCCAAAGCCTGTGCCGAGCTGAAGCGCGCCAAGATCGCTGCGGCCGACGTGGCCAAGATCGCCGACGATCTCAACGTCCTGATCGGCAACAGCAACGGTGATCTGAAGACGCTGCAGAAGCAGCTCGCCGACCTGGAGAAGAAAGCCGACGCCCTCGCCCGGCGCGCTCCGGAACTGGACGAGGACCTGGCGTACTCCGTCCGCAAGGTCAACGAGCTCAACACCGGTGCCCACAAGGTCGCGAAGGGCGCCGACCGGTTGCACACGGGCCTGACGACCGCCAAGAAGGGCTCCACCGACCTGGACGCCGGTGTGGGCAAGCTCAAGAAGGGCGCGGGCGACCTGGACGGCGGACTCTTCCGGCTGGCCGACGGCTCCACCGAGCTGGCCGTGGGGCTCAACGACGGCGTGGACAAGATCCCGGACTACGACAAGAAGGACCGCGACCGCCGCACCGAGGTGATGGCCGACCCGGTCCAGCTGGCCGGCAAGTCCCTGCACGCGGCGCCCAATTACGGCACCGGCTTCGCCCCGTACTTCATCCCGCTCTCCCTCTGGGTGGGCGCGATGGTGGCGTACATGATCATCCAGCCGCTCAACCGCCGGGCCCTCGCCGCCGGGGCGTCCGCCTGGCGGATCGCGGCGGCGGGCTGGTTGCCGGTGGCTGCGATCGGCCTGCTCCAGGTCGCGGCTCTGATGTCGGTCCTGCACTGGGGCCTCGGCCTCGACATGGCGTACGCGGCCGGCACCGTGGGCTTCCTCGCCCTCGTCACCTGCTGTTTCGCGGCGATCATCCAGTGGCTCAACGCTCGTTTCGGCGCAGCCGGCCGCATCCTGGTCCTCGCGGTCCTGATGCTCCAGCTGACCTCGGCGGGCGGCACCTACCCGGTGCAGACCAGCCCCGGGTTCTTCGGCGCGGTCCACCCGTTCCTGCCGATGACGTACGTGGTCGAAGCGCTGCGCAGGCTGATCACGGGCGGCGGTCTGGGCCCGGTCTGGCAGGCGTGCGCGGTGCTGTCGGCCTTCACCGCGGGCGCGCTGGCGCTGACCGCCCTGTCCGCACGGCGCAAGCAGGTGTGGACGCTGGACAGGCTCCACCCGGAGCTGAGTCTGTGACCATGGGCGGAGCTGTGAGAATCGGTGTCATGGACAGCAGCAGCACCAGACGCCGGGCGACACGCGCGAAGCTCTACGAGGCAGCGGTGACGCTCATCGCGGAGCAGGGTTTCTCGGCAACAACGGTCGACGAGATCGCCGAGCGCGCAGGGGTCGCCAAGGGCACGGTCTACTACAACTTCAAGAGCAAGACCGAGCTTTTCGAGGAGCTGCTGCGCTTCGGGGTCGGCCTGCTCACCGCCTCCCTGCAGCAGGCTGCCGACGAGACGGCGGAGCGCGGCGGCTCCAGGATCGAGGCGCTGGACGCGATGATCAGGGCCGGGCTCGTGTTCATCGACCGCTACCCGGCCTTCACCCAGCTGTATGTCGCCGAGCTGTGGCGGACCAACCGGGCCTGGCAGTCCACGCTCCTCGTCGTGCGGCAGCAGGCGGTCGCCGTGGTGGAGACGGTGCTGCGGGAGGGCGTGGAGGCCGGCGAACTGAGCGAGGAGATCGACGTTCCGCTCACGGCCGCCGCACTGGTCGGGATGGTGCTGGTGGCGGCGCTGGACTGGCAAGCGTTCCAGCGGGAGCGGTCGCTGGACGATGTGCACGGGGCGCTGTCCCTGCTGCTGCACGGCCGGGTGAGCGGCCGCCGGGACTGACGGTCCGGAGCACGGTTTCGGGGGATCGGAGAAACGCCGGGCGGGCTGATCTTCCAGCCCGCCCGGCGTTTCCCGTTTCCCGTTCCCCGTTCCCCGTTCCCCGTTCCCCGTTCCCCGTGTCCCCCGTTCCCCGCTCCCCGTGTCCCTCTTGGTCCGAAGAGCCCGGTCCCCCGTGTCCCCCGTGGTCGTGGGCTCTCCGTCCTGTGGGCCCCCGTTCCGTCAGGGGAGCCGCGCCGTTCCGCCACCCCGTGTCGGCGGTGCCGGCGCCGCGCCCCTTCCGTGGTCCCCACTCTTCCGTCCCTGCAGGTGGGCCCCATCCGCGCGGATACTCATCTCGGCGACTAGGTACGGATACTCAGCTCTGCGCACCGAACCCCACCTTCCGGAGCCGCCGGCTGGTTACGATCGCGTCCGTGTCGGTACTCCCCCTCATCTTCACCAGCGGCTGGGCCAGCGGGATCAACGCATACGCGGTGATCCTTCTGTTCGGCATATTCGGCGCGACCGGCATGTCGGACGAGGTACCGCAGTCGCTGCAGCGGACCGACGTCCTGATCGCCGCGGGGGTGCTCTTCCTGTGCGAGGCGGTGGCGGACAAGATCCCGTACGTCGACTCGATATGGGACTCCGTCCACACCGTGATCCGTCCCGTGGCCGGCGCGGTCGTCGCCGCTCTGCTGGCGGGCGAGAGCGGGTCGCTGCCGGAGCTCGCGGCGGGCGCCGTGGGCGGTTCGACCGCCCTGGTGAGCCATCTGGTCAAGGCGGGCACGCGGATGGCCGTCAACACGTCGCCGGAGCCGTTCAGCAACATCGGCCTGAGCGTGGCGGAGGACCTGGGTGTCGCCGGGATCATCTCGTTCGCGGTCTTCAACCCGGTGGCCGCGGCGATCATCGCGGGCGCACTGCTGGTACTGGGCATCGTCACCGTGTTCTTCCTGGCCTCGCGGATCCGCCGTTTCCTGCGGCGCAGGGCCCGGCGCCGGGAGGAGAAACGCCTGACGGGCGCGGCACGCAGACCACCGGACTGGTGACCACGGCACCCCCGAGCGCACCCGGCCAGGGCCGTGTCAGTCCTGATCAGTAGAGTCACGTGCATGGCACGGATTGCGGTGATCGGCGCCGGGATGGGCGCCATGGCGGCTGCCGCCCGGCTGGCCGTGGCAGGCCACCGGGTGACGGTGTACGAGCGTTCGGCAACGCACGGCGGTGCCCTCGGCCGCTTCGAACGGGACGGCTTCGCCTTCGACACCGGGCCCGGTCTGCTACACCTCCCGGCGGTATGGCGGGACCTGTTCGTCAAGACCGGCAAGGAGCCGCTGGAGCGGTGCGTCGAGCTGACCCAGGTCGACCCGGCGAGCCGCCACGTCTTCGCCGACGGAACCGACGTCCTTCTGCCGAACGCCTCGAGGGCCGGCATCGTCTCCGCCCTCGAATCGGCGCTCGGACCCGGATCGGGCGAGCGCTGGGGCGAGTTCCTGGGGCGGGCACGCGAGACGTGGGAGCGCTCGCGCCGCCCCCTGCTGGAGGAGCCGCTGCCCCATGACGTCTCACCGCTGTCGACGGACCTCTATCCCGCGCTGCGGCAGGGTCTGTTGCGGCGATCGGCCCGCACGCTTGCCGAGGTCGGCACGCGCGAGCTGCGCGACCCACGCCTGGCGGCGCTGCTCGGCAGCCATGCGGCGGCGTACGGGCTGGACCCGGCCACCGCACCCGCTTCGGCCGCCGTACTGCCGTACATGGAGCAGACCTTCGGCTCCTGGTACGTGAAGGGCGGCCTGCGTGCCCTCGCCGACGCGGTGTACGAGCGCTGTCTGGCCAGAAAGGTGGAGTTCGTCTTCGAGGCCGACGTGACGGACGTGCTGGTCAAGGACGGTCGCGCGGCGGGACTCGATCTCGAGCACGGCGGCCCGGTCGAGGCCGACGTCGTGGTGTCGGGGGCCTGGATGCCGTCGCTGTTCGAGGCGCACATCGGCCTGCGGAGCCTTCGCGCCGAGTGGCCGCACTGGCAGCCGATGGTCCGGACCGGGCGGCTGAGTGTCCATCTCGCCCTGCGAGGCGGTCCGGAGGCGGGGGCCGCGCACCGCACGGTGGTCCACGCCGCGGACCCCGTCGCGGAGTGGGAGGCGATCCGCGCCGGAGGGGTGGGCCCGCACCCGACGGTGACCGTATTGCGGCCGGACGACCCGCTGCTGAGGCCGGACGACGACCACGAGACGGTCACCCTGGTGTCCACGGTTCCGGCCGAGGTCCACGGCGGGCAGACCTGGGACCGGATCGCCGAGGCGGCCGCGGACCGGATGGTGGAGGCCGCCGAGGCCGCAATGCCGGATCTGCGTGAGCGGCTCCTGTGGCGGGAGGTGCGCCATCCGGAGCACACACGCCGTGCGACGGGCACCGGCCGGGTGCCGGCCCCGGCGCTCGCGGGAGCCGACGGCGCGTTCCTGCCCGTGGTCAACGCCGGGAGTCTGCCCGGTCTGTTCTTCGCCGGGGGCTGGGCGCACCCCGGAGGCGGGCCTGCGCACGCGGGGATGTCCGGCGCGCTGGTCGCCGGGCTGATCGTGGAGGGCGCGGACTTCCGCGGATCTCGGTAGCGGCCGGGACCTCGTGGACGGCCGCGGAGGAAAGCCAGTGGCCGTCGCGGATGTCAGTAGCGGTACTGCTGCTGCTCGTTGTAGCCGGGGTCGTAGTACGCCGAGGGCTGCTCCGGCTGCTCCCCGTCACGCTGCTGCGGCACCCAGACCCCGCCGGGCGGGGTCTCGGTGTGGCCCTCCTGCTGCCCGTGGCCGGCGTACTGCTGCTGGCCGGTGTAGCCGCCGTACGGGTCGTAGGTGCTGTACTGCTGGCCGCCCACGTACGGATCCGAGTAGGTGGCGTACTGCTGCTGGCCGCTGCCGTGGTCGTACTGGCCGGCGTAAGCCGTCTGCGCGGCGGGCTGCTGCCGGCCGTAGTCGCCGTACGGGTCGTAGCCGCCGTAACCCGAGTCGTACGTGGCGTACTGCTGCTCCTCGGGGGTGGCCTGCCGATCCGCGTCCCGCCGGGCGGCGTACGCGTCCTCCGTGTAGATGCCGTAGGTCCCGGTTTCGTCGGGCAACGGCTCCGGTTCGTAGACGTCGGGCGCCGGTGGGGCAGCCGACTGCCCGTACTCGGCGGCGGCATAGGACTCGGAGGAGTCGGCTGCGTAGGGCTCGGGCGTGTCGTAGGAGAGGCCGGTGACCTCCAGCGAGGGCTCCCGGTTCGCCTCCTGGGCCGCGCCGGACCTGCGCCGCCTGCTCACGCCGGGGCTGCCGCCGAGCGCCCAGCCGGTGGAGAAGCCGCGCCGGAAGGAGAGCGTCACATACGTCTGACCGACCGCGAACGCCATCGCACCGAGGGCGATGACCACCACCGACGGCAGCAGCACGCCTATGACGACGCCCAGGAATCCGGCGAAGGCGAGCAGCCGCCAGCGCAGACGGGCCTTGTACTGCAGCAGCACCTCACCGAGGAGCCACAGTGCGACGATTCCGAACGCGACGTAGAGGACCGTCCAGCCCATGCCCGCCCCTCTCCTGCGGCCGCCGCCCCGGGGCGGGGCGGGTACGGCCTGTCAGGACTGCTCGTGCAGTCCGAGATTCTCGTAGATCTCGAGCGTCGCGGTGGAGCTGTTGAGAGTGATGAAGTGCAGACCGGGGACACCCTCTGCGAGCAGCCTGGCGCCGAACTCCGTCGCGAACTCGATGCCAATGGAGCGTACAGCCGCCGGATCGTCCTTGACCGCGAGGATCCGCTCTTTCAGCTCCGTCGGGAAATGCGCGTTGCTCAGCGCGGCGAACCGGTCGATCTGCTTGACGCTGGTGACCGGCATGATCTCGGGGATGATCGGGGTTTCGCAACCCGCTGCGGCGACCCGGTCACGAAGCCGCAGATAATCCTCGGACCGGAAGAACATCTGGGTGATCGCGTAGTCGGCGCCGGCGCGGCATTTGGCCACGAAGTGCCGGATGTCCTCGTCCCAGTCGACCGAGCGGGGGTGCATCTCCGGGAAGGCCGCGACGCCCACGCAGAAGTCACCGGACTCCTTGATGAGCCGGACGAGCTCTGCGGCGTACCGCACGCCCTCGGGATGCTCGACCCACTCCCCCATGGGGTCACCGGGCGGGTCGCCCCGGACGGCGAGGATGTTCCGGATGCCCGCGTCCGCGTACTGGCCGATCATGTTGCGCAGTTCGGCGATGGAGTGGTTCACCGCGGTGAGGTGCGCGACGGGCGTCAAAGTGGTGTCGGCGGCGATCTGCTGGGTCGCCTTGACCGTGCCGGCGCGGGTGGACCCGCCGGCGCCGTAGGTCACGGAGACGAAGTTCGGCGCGACCGCCTCGACCCTGCGCAGCGCGTTCCACAGGTTCCGCTCGCCCTTTTCGGTCTTCGGCGCCCAGAACTCGAACGAGTACGACGTTTTGCCCGTCGCAAGCAGGTCGCGCACCGTGCGGGCGCGATCAGTTCTGGTGGAAGCTGTACCGAGGGCCATACCCGCAGGTTAGCCAGACCGAGAGGGCCACCCAACCAAATCCAGGAAATATGCCGGATTTGTCCATCTGTTGTCCATCCCTTGGACAGACATGGACGATCACCACCGGTCACACGCTCCGGGCCCTGACCCGCTTCGCGAGATCGGCGGCAGCCGCGGCCGGGTCGCCGGCCTCGGTGATGGCCCGCACGACGACCACCCTGCGGGCCCCCGCGTCCAGCACCTCGTCCAGATTGCGGCCATCGATGCCGCCGATGGCGAACCAGGGCCGGTCACCGCTCAGGGCGGCCGTGTACCGGACGAGATCGAGGCCGGGAGCGTGCCGCCCGGGCTTGGTCGGGGTCGGCCAGCAGGGGCCCGTGCAGAAGTAGTCCACGCCCGGCTCGGCGGCGGCGGTGGCCGCCTCGGACTCGGCGTGCGTCGAGCGGCCGATCAGCACGGCGTCCCCGAGGATCGCGCGCGCGGCAGGGACCGGCAGATCGCCCTGCCCCAGGTGCAGCACGTCCGCGCCGATGGCATGCGCCACGTCGGCGCGGTCGTTCACCGCGAGAAGCTTGCCGTGCCTGCGGCAGGCGTCGGCGAAGACCTGAAGATGCTCCAGCTCCTCGCCCGCCTCCATGCCCTTGTCGCGCAGCTGCACGATGTCCACGCCGGACGAGAGCACGGCGTCGAGGAACTCGGGAAGGTCTCCCTGCCGCTTGCGGGCGTCCGTGCAGAGATAGAGCCGGGCGTCGGACAGCAGCGCGCGAGCCGTGGACATGAGGCGATCCCCCCGTTGCTCGGCCGGGGGGGGGGGGGGGGGGGGGGGGGGGGGGGAGGGAGGGGGGGGGGGGGGGGGGGGGGGGGGGGGGGGGGGGGGGGGGGGGGGGGGGGGAC
>NZ_JBVHTA010000008.1:48137-150112 GCF_055566095.1 Streptomyces sp. NPDC027962 | reverse complement strand
CCGTAAAAAAAAAGGTCCGGTCTTAGAACGACAACGCGCGACCTGTAGACAGGAGTCAGCCTCCTTTTTTCGTGGCGGTGTCTGCGGCCCAGATCCCCCCCCCCCCCCCCCCGGCCGATAGTGGTGTATTTCCGTGGCGTCAGACGGCGAGCGCCTGGGCCCGGCGCTTCACCTCCGTGCCGCGATTCTCCCCGAGCGCCTGGGCAGGGGTGCCCGGCAGGGTCGGGTCCGGAGTGAAGAGCCACTCCAGCATCTCTTCGTCGGTGAAGCCGTCGTCCCGCAGGAGCGTCAGGGTCCCGGCGAGACCCTTGACCACCTTGGTGCCGTCGATGAAGGCGGCAGGCACCTGCAGCGCACGGTTCTCACCGCGGCGCACGGCGATCAGCTGGCCCTCCTTGACCAGCTGGCGCACACGCGTCACCTCGACATCGAGCATTTCCGCGATGTCGGGCAGGTAGAGCCAGGCGGGGACGAGAGCATCGATCTTTGCGTCAATCTCGGTCACGGGAACAAGCCTGCCATCCAGGACCGACAGTCGGTAGCCGGGACCTGTCGCGCCGCGCCCTTCAGAGGGACGCAGCCGCCGCCTTCAGAGGGACGGACGGGTCGGCGGCTAGCTCCGGATCCAGCACCGCCCCCGACAGGATCAGCCTGCGCCCCTGGGCCAGATCACGGGCCCTGCCGACGGCCAGCAGCGCCACCAGCGCCCCTTCGCGCAGCCACAGCACCGACCAGGTGTCCTCCTCGGGCCGGCCGCGCCACAGCAGGGTGTCGGCGGCGGCGTGGTGGCCCGCGTACTGGACGAACCGGCCGAACTGCTCCGACCAGAAGTACGGCACCGGGTCGTACGCCTCGGCCTCCCGGCCGAACTCGCCGGCCGCGTCCGCGACGATGTTCGCCGCGACCGTGCGCGGCCCTTGGAGCGCGTTGTCCCAGTGGTGCACCAGCAGCCGCCGGCCGTAGCGGCCGGACGGGTAGGAGGCGCAGTCTCCGACGGCGTACACATCGGGCGCGGAGGCACGCAGGTACCGGTCCGCGACGACCGAGCCGTCCGGGCCGAGCTCGATGCCGGAGTCCTCGAGCAGGCCGGTGGCGGGCCGCGCCCCGATGCCGACGACGACGGCGCCTGCCGGGATCCTGCGGCCCTGGGCCAGGACCACGGCGCCCGGCTCGATCGTGGCCACCTGGGCGCCGGTGACGAGTTCCGCCCCGTACTGCCCGTACCAGGCGGCCATCGGAGCGGCGACCTCCGCGGGCATGGTGCCGGCGAGCGGGCGGTCGGCGGCCTCGACGACGGTGACGGCGCAGCCGGCCTGACGGGCCGCGGTCGCGAACTCCGCGCCGATCCAGCCCGCGCCGACCACGACGATGTCATGCTGCTCGGTGAGCAGGGGCCGCAGCCGGGCGGCGTCGTCGAGAGTGCGCAGCAGGTGGACGCCCGGTACGCCCCGGGTGCCGGGCAGTGTGACGGGCTCCGCCCCGGTGGCGAGGACCAGGACGTCGTACGGGACGGGGCCGGCCGCGGTGTCCACCTCGTGGGCGCCGGGGCGCACGCCAGTGACCTCGGCCCCCAGGCGCAGCTCGACGTCGAGGGCCTCGAAGTCGATGTCGAAGGCCGAGTCCTCCGCCTTGCCGAGCAGGATCGCCTTGGACAGCGGCGGCCGGTCGTACGGCTGGTGCGGCTCCGCGCCGATCACGGTGACCGGCCCGGTGAAGCCCTGCTCCCGGAGCGCGACCGCTGTCTGCACTCCGGCCATGCCCGCACCGACGATCACCACGCGCCGCCTCGGCACTGTCTGCTGCTGCCGTTCGTTCACCCGCACACCTTACGTACCTGACAGTGAGTCAGGAAGCAGCTCCTCCACCACGCTCGTCCCGCTGCCCTCCTGGGACTCCCACTCCCAGGTCTCCTCCAGCCGCACCCGGCCGTCCGGCAGGTCCACGACCGTGGAGACGCAACGGCCCGAGGAGGTGGCGCCGTCCGTCTTCAACTGCACGTAGCGGAAATCGAGACGGTCGCCCTCGCGGGTGCCCACGAGGTGTCCGCGGACCACGTCACCGCCCTCGTACTCGGCCCGGATCCGGCCCCGCTCCTCGTGGTACGTGAACCGGGTCAGGGTGCCGACCTGCCCCGGAGCCTGGTCGGCGACCGGGGAGAGGACGAGTCCGTCGAGCGTCCTGGCCACTGCTGCGGCTCCCTTACTGCGTGTCGGGGCGGGGCGTTAGGGTGGCCACCGTAAGGCACTCGCGGGAGTCCGGACGCACCGGGCTGAGAGGGAGGCTGGCCGGCCTCCGACCGTACGAACCTGATCCGGGTCATGCCGGCGAAGGGAGGGGCTGGACGCCCATGTCCGATACACGACGCACCCCTGACGTCCTCGTCATAGGGGGCGGGATCATCGGCCTGGTCACGGCCTGGCGGGCAGCGCAGCACGGGCTGCGCGTCGCCGTCGCCGACCCCGAACCGGGCGGCGGCGCCGCTCGGGTCGCGGCCGGGATGCTCGCCGCCGTCACCGAACTCCACTACGGCGAGCAGACCCTGCTCGGCCTCAACCTCGAATCCGCCCGCCGCTATCCGGACTTCGTCGCGGAACTGCAGGAAGCGAGCGGGCAGCAGGTCGGCTACCGCTCCTGCGGCACGCTCGCCGTCGCCCTGGACGCCGACGACCGTGCGCATCTGCGGGAACTGCACGCCCTGCAGCGCCGCTCGGGACTCGAGTCCGCGTGGCTCACGGGCCGTGAATGCCGCCGCCTCGAGCCGATGCTCGCGCCCGGCGTGCGCGGCGGGCTGCGGGTGGACGGCGACCACCAGGTCGATCCGCGACGGCTGGCCGCCGCGCTCGTCGTCGCCTGCGAGCGGGCCGGCGTCGCATTCCGCCGCACCTGGGCGCAGCGGCTGGTGGTGGCCGCCGGCAGGGCGGCCGGTGCCGTACTCGCCGACGGGGGCGAACTGTCCGCGGGCCAGGTCGTGTTGGCCGGTGGCAGCCTGAGCGGACGGCTGGAGGGCGTACCGGCGGACGTGCTGCCGCCCGTACGGCCGGTGAAGGGCCAGGTCCTGCGGCTGACCGTGCCGCGCCCGTACGCGCCGTTCCTCTCGCGCACCGTACGTGCGGTGGTGCGCGGCAGCCATGTGTACCTGGTGCCGCGGGAGGACGGCGAGCTGGTCGTCGGCGCGACCAGCGAAGAGCTCGGCTGGGACACGACGGTCACCGCGGGCGGGGTGTACGAGCTGCTGCGCGACGCGCACGAACTCGTGCCCGGCATCACCGAGCTGCCCCTCGTCGAGACGCGGGCCGGACTGCGGCCCGGCTCCCCCGACAACGCGCCCCTGCTGGGCTTCACCGAGCTGCCGGGCCTGCTTCTGGCCACCGGGCACTACCGCAACGGGGTGCTGCTGACGCCCGTCACCGGCGACGTGCTGGCGGCCGCGCTGGTGAGCGGCGAAGTGCCCGAGCCGGCACGCCCCTTCTCGCCCCGCCGCTTCTCTTCCGTCCTCCAGGAGCAGCCCGCATGAACGTCTCCGTCAACGGCGAAGTCCGAGAGTTCGCCGACCGCACCACCCTGGACGCCGTCGTCTCCGCGCTCACCGCGGCGCCCTCGGGAGTCGCCGCCGCCGTCAACGAGACCGTCGTCCCGCGCAGCCAGTGGGCAGGCACCCCGCTCGGCGACGGTGACCGTGTCGAAGTCCTCACCGCAGTGCAGGGAGGCTGATCCGCCGTGGCCGACGACCGTTTCACCATCGGGGGGACAACCTTCGACTCCCGTCTGATCATGGGCACCGGCGGGGCGCCCAGCCTCGACGTCCTCGAACGCTCGCTCGTCGCGAGCGGCACGGAACTGACGACCGTCGCGATGCGGCGTCTCGACCCGACGGTCCAGGGGTCCGTGCTGTCGGTGCTGGACAGGCTCGGCATCCGGGTCCTGCCGAACACCGCCGGGTGTTTCACGGCCGGTGAGGCCGTCCTCACCGCGCGTCTCGCACGGGAGGCGCTGGGCACCGACTGGATCAAGCTCGAGGTCGTCGCGGACGAGCGGACGCTGCTGCCGGACGGCGTCGAACTTCTCGACGCGGCCGAAACGCTCGTCGACGACGGCTTCACCGTGCTGCCGTACACGAACGACGACCCGGTGCTCGCGCGCAAGCTTCAGGACGTGGGCTGCGCCGCGATCATGCCGCTGGGCTCACCGATCGGCTCCGGGCTCGGCATCCGCAACCCGCACAACTTCCAGTTGATCGTCGAGCAGGCGGGCGTGCCGGTGATTCTGGACGCGGGCGCCGGCACGGCGTCGGACGCGGCGCTGGCGATGGAGCTGGGGTGCGCGGCGGTGATGCTGGCGTCGGCGGTGACGCGGGCGCAGGAGCCGGTGCTGATGGCGGAAGCGATGCGGCGCGGCGTGGAGGCGGGGCGGCTGGCGTTCCGCGCGGGGCGGATTCCGCGAAGGCATTTCGCCGAGGCGTCGTCGCCGGTCGAGGGGCTTGCGGCGCTGGATCCGGAGCGACCCGCGTTCTGAGGGCGCGGTGCCCCGGAAGGCGGTCGCGCGTCACAGCTCGGCTGCAGTCGTGGCCCGGCTGCGCCCGGGCCGTCGGCCCTGTCCGCCCCGGCTCGTAGAATCGGCGCGTGGACACGACCCTCCAGGACCCTCTCGTCGGGCAGCTGCTCGACGGCCGCTACCGAGTCGATGCGCGCATCGCCGTCGGCGGCATGGCCACGGTCTACCGGGCCGTCGACACCCGTCTCGACCGGGTGCTCGCCCTCAAGGTGATGCATCCGGACCTCGCCATGGACGCCACGTTCGTGGAGCGTTTCATCCGCGAGGCGAAGTCCGTGGCGCGCCTGGCCCACCCCAATGTGGTGGGGGTATTCGACCAGGGCGCCGAGGGTGCATACGTCTATCTGGCGATGGAGTACGTCGAGGGCTGCACCCTGCGTGACGTGCTGCGCGAGCGCGGTGCGCTCCAGCCGCGGGCGGCGCTGGACATCCTGGAGCCCGTGCTGGCCGCCCTCGGCGCCGCGCACCGGGCCGGGTTCGTGCACCGGGACATGAAGCCGGAGAACGTGCTGATAGGGGACGACGGCCGGGTCAAGGTCGCCGACTTCGGTCTCGTGCGCGCTGTGGGTTCCGTCACGAACACCTCGGGCACGGTCCTCGGTACGGTCTCGTACCTCGCGCCGGAGCAGATCGAGTACGGAACCGCCGACACCCGTGCCGATGTGTACGCGTGCGGTGTGGTCCTGTACGAGATGCTGACCGGCTCCAAGCCGCATGCCGGGGACACCCCCGCCCAGGTGCTGTTCCAGCATCTGAACGCGGACGTCCCGGCCCCCTCCGCGCTCTTTCCCGCCCTCGCCGTCGAGCTGGACGAGCTGGTCGCGAGCGCGACCGCCCGGAATCCCGAGGTCCGTCCGTACGACGCGGTGGCGCTGCTGGCAAAGGCACGCGAGGCGCGGTCGGCACTGAGCGCCGAGCAGCTGGACGCCGTGCCGCCGCAGGCCCTCTCCGAGGACCGGGCTCAAGGCGGCGCAGTCGCCGACGACGACCGTACGGACGTGATCCCGCGGGCACTTCCCCGCGAGGAGCCCGAGATCCACCACACGGCCCGGCTGGCCATGCCCCGCCCGGAGCCCGGCCGGGGGGCCGCGCCGGCACGGTCGCGGGCCGCCTGGCCGCCCCGCCGGGCCCTGATCGCACTGCTGATCGCGGTGGTCGCCGTTCTCGGTATCGGTACGGGCGTCTGGTACATCAACTCGGGCCAGTTCACCCGCGTGCCCGCCCTGATCGGCAAGAGCGAGAAGGAGGCACGGCAGACCCTCGACAAGGCGGGTCTGGACGTGAAGGCGGTCCGTCACGACTTCAGCGAGACCGTCGCCCGGGGTACGGTCATCAGGAGCGACCCCGGCACGAACGAGCGCATCCGGGGCAACGGCTCGGTGACGATCACCCTCTCCCGCGGGCCGAAGATCGTGAAGGTGCCGCACGTGGTGGGCAAGCCGCTTGCCGAGGCGGAGCGCGAGCTCCGCAGAGCCGGGCTGGCGCCGGGCGTGGTCACCCGGGAGTTCGACGAGAGCGTCGCCCAGGGCTCGGTGATCAGCACCGACCCGGCCGCGGACAGCAGCCGCAGCCCCGACACCGCCGTGTCGCTCGTGGTCAGCAAGGGCGCGCCGATCGACGTCCCCGATGTGACGGGCGAGTCCGTCGAGGACGCCACCGCCGAGCTCGAGGAGGCGGGCCTGAAGGTGGACGTCGCCGAGGAGCGGATCCACTCGACCGAGGAGGCCGGGGCTGTCGCCCGGCAGTCGGCGGCCGAGGGCACCCGTCTCGCCAGTGGCGACACGGTCACGCTCACGGTGTCCAAGGGCCCGCGGATGGTCGAGGTCCCCGATGTCGTCGGCGACACCGTGGACGACGCCACCGCCGAGCTGGAGGCGGCCGGCTTCGAGGTGAAGGTCGAGAAGAACTTCCCCTTCCTCGGCGACAAGGTCGAGAGCCAGTCCACCGAGGGCGGCGGCCAGGCGCCCGAAGGCAGCACCATCACCATCAAGATCAAGGGACTGTAGTTCTGATGCGCAACCCCGTCGGCGGCCACGTCCCCGTGGCTGGCGGCCTCGCCACGACCGGACTCGTCTACGCACGCGAGCTGGAGGCGGAGACCGTCCAGGTCTTCGTGGCCAATCCACGCGGCTGGGCGACTCCCAAGGGCAATCCGGCCCAGGACGAGAAGTTCCGGGCCGAGTGCGCCGACGAGGGCATTTCCGCGTGGGTCCACGCGCCGTATCTGATCAATTTCGGCTCCCACACCGAGGCCACCGTCGAGCAGTCGGTGCTGTCCATGCGGCACTCGCTGCGCAGGGCACGGGAGATCGGGGCGCAGGGTGTGGTCGTGCACACCGGTTCCGCGACGGGCGGCCGCACCCGCGAGGTGGCGCTGGCTCAGGTCCGGGAGCGGATGCTGCCCCTGCTGGACGAGCTGACGCACGAGGACGACCCGTTCCTGCTGCTGGAGTCGACGGCGGGGCAGGGCTTTTCGCTCTGCTCGCGGACCTGGGACTTCGGGCCGTACTTCGAGGCCCTGGACGCCCATCCCAAGCTCGGCGTCTGTCTGGACACCTGCCACATCTTCGCGGCCGGACACGATCTGGCAGGCCCGAAGGGGATGGAGCAGACGCTGGATCTGCTGGTGGGGACGGTCGGCGAGGGGAGGCTGAAACTGATCCACGCGAATGATTCGAAGGATGTTGTCGGGGCACACAAGGACCGCCACGAGAACATTGGCTCGGGCCACATCGGCGAGGAGCCCTTCCGTGCACTCATGTCGCATCCCGCCACCGACGGAGTGCCGCTCATCATCGAGACACCCGGCGGCAAAGAGGGTCACGCGGCGGATGTGGCGCGGCTGAAGAAACTTCGCTGAATCCCGGAATACCCCTGAGGGGTATACGGTACCTACCGGTGGGCAGGAACCGCTACCTGACGTTGGGGGCATCGCCATGCAGCACGACACACATGGAGACCACACGGGCCACATGCACGAGGGCCACGGTCAGGGCCACGCACACGGCAGCGCCGGCGGAGGCAGAGACGGCTGGGGCACGGCGGCCAAGGCCACCCTGCACTGCCTCACCGGCTGCGCCGTCGGCGAAGTCCTCGGCATGATCATCGGTACGGGCCTGGGCTGGGGAAACGCGCCCACCATGACTCTCGCCATCGTGCTGGCGTTCTTCTTCGGCTACTCACTGACCCTCTGGGCGGTCGTACGGGCCGGCCTGGGCCTGAAGGCCGCGATCGGCGTCGCGCTCGCCGCCGACACCCTCTCCATCACGGTCATGGAGATCGTCGACAACGGCGTACTGCTGCTGGTGCCGGGCGCGATGGACGCCCATCTCGGGGACACACTGTTCTGGGGCGCGCTCGCCTTCGCGTTCCTCGTGGCGTTCCTGGTCACCACACCCGTGAACAAGTGGATGATCGGCCGCGGCAAGGGCCACGCGGTGGTCCACCAGTACCACCACTGAGAGGCGCCGCCGGCGCTCGGCCCGAGCTCAGAGCTCCGGGCCGTCCCCCGGCTCCTCCTGGTAGGAGTAACGCTGCTCCCGCCAGGGGTCGCCAAGGTTGTGATAGCCCCGCTCCTCCCAGAAGCCGCGGCGGTCGGCCGTCATGTACTCCACACCGCGGACCCACTTGGGCCCTTTCCAGGCGTACAGATGCGGAACGACAAGGCGCAGCGGGAAGCCGTGCTCCGCCGTCAGCAGTTCGCCGTCCTTGTGGGTGGCGAACATGGTGCGCTCGGCGACGAAGTCCGAGAGACGCAGATTGGCGCTGAAGCCGTACTCGGCCCAGACCATGACATGGGTGACGGCGGGGGCCGGCGGCGCGAGGTCCACGATCGCACGGGCGGGGACACCGCCCCATTCGGCCCCCAGCATGCTGAACTTCGTCACGCAGTGCAGGTCCCCGACGACGGTCGAGAACGGCAGCGCCGAGAATTCCTCGTGGTTCCAGCAGTGCTTGTCGCCGTCGGCGGTGGCGCCGAAGACCCTGAACTCCCAGCGGTCCGGCTTGAACTTGGGAACGGGCCCGTAATGGGTGACCGGCCAGCCTCGCTGCAGTCGCTGCCCCGGCGGAAGCTCGGACTCCTCTTGTGCGCGGTATTCCCGGCTCTCCGGCTGACCCATGCCTTCAATGGTGACAGACCAGGAGGGGTGGTCATGACCAGGTCTGGCCCGATTCGGGCAACTCCTACTAAGCATGCACTTACTGGACGCTCCACTGCCACGGTGCGAGGATGCGCGAACCTGCCAGTCATACGCGCGGAAGGAGCCTCTGCGATGCAGGGCGACCCCGAGGTCATCGAGTTCCTCAATGAGCAGCTGACTGCCGAGCTGACCGCGATCAACCAGTACTTCCTGCACGCGAAGATGCAGGAGAACTTCGGCTGGACGAAGCTCGCCAAATACACCCGTGCCGAGTCGTTCGACGAGATGAAGCACGCGGAGGTGCTGACCGACCGCATCCTCTTCCTTGAAGCTCTCCCGAACTACCAGCGGCTGTTCCATGTGCGCATCGGGCAGACGGTCACGGAGATGTTCCAGGCCGACCGACAGGTCGAGGTGGAGGCGATCGACCGCCTCAGGCGCGGTATCGAGGTCATGCGCACCAAGGGCGACATCACCTCGGCGAACATCTTCGAGTCGATCCTCGCGGACGAGGAGCACCACATCGACTACCTCGACACCCAGCTGGAGCTGGTCGAGAAGCTCGGTGAGGCGCTGTACATCGCCCAGCTGATCGAGCAGCCGGAAGGCTAGCGGCCGAAGCGCAGGACCCGGCGGGCCGGTCGGGCGGCGGGTCGGGCTAGGCGGCTTCGTCGAGCGCGGGCCGGACGTCCCCGGCGGCCGGCACGGCGGCACTCTGGCCCTGCTCCAGCAGCTCGCGGCGGGGGCATGCGCCGCGGCCGAGGATCCCCTGGATGCGCCGCACGCAGGAACCGCAGTCCGTGCCCGCCTTGGAGACGGACGCCATCTGGCGAGGAGTGCAGACGCCGGCTTCCGCGTGCTCCTTGACCTGCTTCTCCGTAATGCCGAAGCATGAGCAGACGTACACGCGGTCCACCTCCCTGCGGGAACAATTGGTGTGACGCCGTCCCCGATGATCGGTGAGGCTAACCTAACCTTACCCGCCACCCCGGCCGGGTAAAAGCCCCGAATATGCCAGTGGGGCGTGGATCACATCGATCCACGCCCCACTGGCATCGCTTCCTCACTACTGGTCGCGGTACATCTCGGCGACCAGGAACGCCAGGTCCAGGGACTGGCTGCGGTTCAGCCGCGGGTCGCAGGCCGTCTCGTACCGCTGGTGCAGATCGTCGACGAAGATCTCGTCGCCGCCGCCCACGCACTCGGTGACGTCGTCACCGGTGAGCTCGACATGGATACCGCCCGGGTGGGTGCCGAGCGCCTTGTGGACCTCGAAGAAGCCCTTGACCTCGTCGAGCACGTCGTCGAAGCGGCGGGTCTTGTGGCCGGAGGCCGCCTCGAAGGTGTTGCCGTGCATCGGGTCGGTCACCCAGGCCACGGTCGCGCCGGAGGCGGTGACCTTCTCGACCAGCTCGGGGAGCTTGTCGCGGACCTTGTCGGCGCCCATGCGCACGATGAAGGTCAGCCGACCGGCCTCGCGCTCGGGGTCGAGACGGTCGATGTAGGTCAGCGCCTCGTCAACCGTCGTCGTCGGGCCGAGCTTGATGCCGATCGGGTTGCGGATCTTCGAGGCGAACTCGATGTGCGCGCCGTCGAGCTGGCGGGTGCGCTCACCGATCCAGACCATGTGACCCGAGACGTCGTACAGATCGCCGGTACGGGAGTCGACGCGGGTCAGGGCCGACTCGTAGTCGAGCAGCAGCGCCTCGTGGGAGGCGTAGAACTCGACCGCCTTGAACTCGGCCGGGTCGGTGCCGCAGGCCTTCATGAAGTTCAGGGCGTTGTCGATCTCGCGGGCGAGCTGCTCGTAGCGCTGTCCCGAAGGGGAGGACTTCACGAAGTCCTGGTTCCAGGCGTGCACCTGGCGCAGGTCCGCGTAGCCACCGGTGGTGAAGGCACGCACCAGGTTGAGCGTCGACGCGGAGGCGTTGTACAGCCGCTTCAGGCGCTCGGGGTCCGGGATGCGGGCCGCCTCGGTGAAGTCGAAGCCGTTGACGGAGTCGCCGCGGTAGGTGGGCAGCGTCACGCCGTCGCGGGTCTCGGTCGGCTTGGAGCGCGGCTTGGAGTACTGGCCCGCGATCCGGCCGACCTTCACGACCGGCACGGACGCGGCGTACGTGAGCACGGCGCTCATCTGCAGCAGCGTCTTGAGCTTGGCCCTGATGTGGTCGGCGGACACGGCGTCGAAGGCCTCGGCGCAGTCGCCGCCCTGGAGCAGGAACGCCTCGCCCCTGGCGACGGCTCCCATCCGGGCGCGCAGCTGGTCGCACTCGCCCGCGAAGACGAGCGGCGGATACGACTCGAGGTCCGCGATCACATCGCGCAGAGCCTCGGCATCGGGGTACTCGGGCTGCTGCGCCGCGGGCAGGTTTCGCCAGGTGTTGCCACCGGTAGCGGTGGTCTTAGCGTTCACGGTCACGACCACAACATTACGGGGTTCCGGTACCTGTCCGGCCCAGTGCCCAGTGACTGAGACAGCTGCCCGGAATGTCCACCGAGGAGGTTGCTGCGATCGAGCGGTGCTACCCTGCGCCCACTTTCGAACAAATAAAAAACAAAACAGATCCAGGGGTGGGTGTGAGCCAGGGGCATCGCAGAGATCGAAAGAAGAGACGTCTCTTCTACGGTGTGGCGGCGGCTGTCGTCGCCACCGCCACGATCGGGACCGTCGCGGTGGCGTCGCCCGATCTTGTCGGCCTGAACGACGACGCGGCCGGCCGGAGCGAGTCGCTCCAGACGAAGTTCGAGGACGCGGCGCGGGAGTTCGACGTCCCACAGAGCGTACTGATGGCGGTCTCGTACCGGCAGACGCGCTGGGAGACCCACGACGGCGAGCCGAGCGTCACCGGCGCGTACAACCTGATGGGCCTGACCCAGGTCGACGCCGACGACATCGACAAGGACGCCGGGGACCACCGGCTCGAGCACATGAACCTCAGCGGCAACCCGGCGCTCGAGAAGCAGTTCGATCCCGCCGAGGCGCTGCGCAGCATTCCCAAGGAAACCGTCGACACGGACGACCCCCGGCTGCACACGCTGGACGAGGCCGCCGAGCTGATCGACAGCTCCGAGGAGTCCGTGAAGACGGACGCCGGCGAAAGCATCCGCGCCGGCGCGGCGCTGCTCGCCGAGTACCAGGAGCAGGCCACGGGGGATCTGCCCGACGATGCGGATCAGTGGTACGCGGCCGTGGCGCGCTTCAGCCAGTCGCCCGACAAGAAGGGCGCCGACCTGTTCGCGAAGCGCGTCTTCGAGTCGATCCGCACCGGCGAGAGCCGCCTGACCACCGACGGCGAGCAGCTGACGCTTCCCGCGGACCCTTCGGTGAACCCGGTCAAGCCGTCCAAGGTTCCGCTGGCCACGACGGCGAGCACCTCGGCCGTCCCGACGCCGGAGTGCCCGTCGGGACTCAACTGCGACTTCGTCCCCGCCCAGACGTCCAGCACCGGAAAGCGCAGCTACTCGCTCGCTTCCCGGCCCGACAGCGGGTTCGACGTCCGTCAGATCGTCATCCACGACACCGAGGGCGGCTATGACGGGTCGCTCGACGTCCTCACCAACCCGGCTTCGGGGGCCAGCGCCCACTACCTGATCCGGGCCTCCGACGGTCTGGTCACCCAGATGGTGGAGAACAAGAACCTCGCCTGGCATGCGGGCAACTGGGCCCTGAACATGCACTCCGTCGGCGTGGAGCACGAGGGCTACGCCCTCAAGGAGGGCAGCTGGTACACCGAGCCGCAGTACGAGTCCTCCGCGGCGCTGGTGAAGTTCCTGGCGGCCAAGTACGGCGTTCCGCTGGACCGTGAGCACATCATCGGCCATGACGAAGTGCCGATGATGCAGGACAGCTACATCAACAAGCTCCACTGGGACGCGGGCCCGTACTGGGACTGGAACCACTACATGTCGCTGCTGGGCGCCCCGACGGGTGATCAGGGCGCGGGCGGCCCGCTGAAGGCCGGCCAGCTGGTCCGTGTCGTCCCGCCGTTCACCTCGGCCAACCAGCCGAAGCTGACCTACTACGACTCCGCGACGGGCACGAACAAGACCGCCTCCGCGCGGCCGGCGAACTTCGGCTACCTCTACACCTCGCCGTCGACGAGCTCGGCCACACTGACCGACCCGTACTTCTCCGCGGTCTGGTCGCAGGGCTCGAACTGGGCGAACAAGGTACGCGCGGGCGGCACCTACGTCGTCGCGGAGGCCCGGAACGACTGGACGGCGATCTGGTACGGCGGCAAGAAGGCGTGGTTCCACAACCCGGGCGGCCAGTACACGGCGCCCGTCGCCGGCGGGACGCTGGTGAAGCTCAAGGCCGGGGCCACGGCGCCGGTCTTCGGGCGGTCGTTCCCGGAGGATGCAGCGTACGCCGAGGCCGGGCAGGAAGCACCGACGGACAACCCCGCGCACCTCTCGAAGTACACGCTGCCGGCCGGTCAGGCATATGCGAAGGCCGGCGAGTCCGTCCTCGGTGACGACTACTTCGGCTCCTCGCAGGTCCTCGTCGTGGGCAAGACCGACGTCTACGTCCCGATCCGCTTCAACCACCGCCTGGCATGGGTGAAGCAGAGCGACGTGGCGGAAGCGACTCCCACGGCTCCCGACGCCGGCACCACCCGCTCCAACCTCCTCGGCCGTGACGCCGGCGGCAATCTGTACCAGTACCAGGGCACGGGCAGCGCGACGGCGCCGTACTTCAAGCGGTACCGCGTCGGCGGCGGCTGGCAGGTCTACGACAAGATCACGAACCTGGACACGCTGGGCGCGGACGGGACCGGCACCATGGTGGCCCGCTGGGACGACACGCTGTACTTCTACCGGGAGAGCGGAAACCTCGACCAGCCGTTCCTGAGCCGGCTCAGGACCGGCAGCGGGTGGCGGAAGTTCAACATCCTGGAGGGCACCGGTGACCTCACGGGCGACGGGCACGCCGACATGGTGGCCCGCTGGAACCAGGATCTGTACCTCTACCAGGGCACCGGCGACCCGGCCGCGCCGTTCAAGTCACGCACCCTGATCGGCACGGGCTGGGGCAAGTTCGACAAGCTGGAGGGCACCGGGGACCTGACCGGTGACGGCATCCCCGACATGGTGGCCTACTGGAACGACAGCCTGTACCTCTACCAGGGCACCGGCGACCCGGCCGCACCGTTCAAGTCACGCACCCTGATCGGCACGGGCTGGGGCAAGTTCGACAAGCTGGAGGGCACCGGCGACGTCACCAGCGACGGCATCCCCGACATGGTGGCCCGCGACGGCTCCGGAAAGCTCTACCTCTACCAGGGCACCGGCAACGCAGCCGCGCCGTTCAAGTCCCGCACCACCGTCGGCTCCGGCTGGCAGATCTACAACATGCTGATCTGACCCGTACGGCATCCGCAGGCATCTCCGCCCGCGGCGCGGCGGCCGTCCTCATCGTGGGACGTGCCGCGGCGCCGCGGGCGGATGCGTTAGGGTCGGCGTCATGTTCGCGCAGCAGATCCAGAACTGGTGGTGGACCGCACATCGGCGGCCCACCTCCTGATCGCGCGCAGCACCGGATCGAGAAGGCCGCCCGAGGGGCGGCCTTCAGTGTTTTCCGGATGACCCCGGATGAAACAGCCGTTCCTCCCACTCGGAAGGAACACCCGCATGACCGACAGCCTGATCAGCCGACTCCTCGACGACGACTGCCCGCCGTTCGCGCTGCTGCGCCGGCGTACGCCTGGTCATGACCACGGCACCGTGGAAGTGCTGACCGGCGAGGTGCGGGAGGTGGCGCATCTCGCCGACATCCCGGTGGTCGACCGGCCCTCGCTCGCCCTCGTCCCCTTCCGGCAGATCGCGGAACGCGGTTTCGACGTCACCGACGACGGCACACCGCTCAGCGTCCTGGTCGCCGACGAATGCCATGAACTACCCCTCACGGACGTTCTTTCCGCGCTCCCCCACCACCAGGTACAGGTGGAGAACGGGCATTTCGACGTCGACGACGACGAGTACGCCGGAATCGTCCGCAGGGTGGTCGAGGACGCGATCGGCAGGGGTGAGGGCGCGAACTTCGTCATCCGCCGCACCTTCACCGGGCGGATCCCCGGCTTCTCGCGCGCCGACGCACTCGCGCTGTTCCGGCGACTGCTGACCGCGGAACGGGGCGCCTACTGGACCTTCCTCGTGCACACCGGGGACCGCACCCTGGTCGGCGCGAGCCCCGAGGTGCACGTCCGTATGAGCGGCGGGACGGTCGTGATGAATCCGATCAGCGGGACGTTCCGATATCCCCCGCAGGGGCCGACCGCCGAGGCGCTGCTCGGCTTCCTCGACGACCGCAAGGAGCGCGAGGAGCTCTCCATGGTCGTCGACGAGGAGCTGAAGATGATGTGCACCGTCGGCGACATGGGCGGTGTCGTCGTCGGGCCCCGGCTCAAGGAAATGGCTCATCTGGCGCACACCGAGTACGAGTTGCGGGGCCGTTCCTCGCTCGACGTGCGCGAGGTGCTGAAGGAGACCATGTTCGCGGCGACGGTGACGGGCTCGCCCGTGCAGAACGCCTGCCGCGTCATAGAGCGCCACGAGGTGGGCGGCCGCGGCTACTACGCGGGGGCGCTGGCGCTCATCGGGCAGGACGCGGGCGGCGCGCAGACGCTGGACTCGCCGATCCTGATCCGTACGGCCGACATCGACGCGGACGGCACGCTGCGCATGCCGGTCGGGGCGACGCTGGTACGTCACTCCGACCCGGCCGGTGAGGTCGCGGAGACCCACGCCAAGGCGGCGGGCGTACTGGCCGCCCTGGGGGTGCGCCCGGGCCGGCCGGACACGCCCTCCGAGTCCCCGCGGCTCGCCGACGACCCGCGGGTGCGTGCCGCACTTGACGCCCGCCGCGCCGATCTCGCGCCTTTCTGGCTGCGGATGCAGGACCCTGCCGGAGATCGGGCAGAGTCCGGGCAGCTGTCCGGACACGCCCTGGTCGTCGACGGGGAGGACACCTTCACCGCGATGCTGGCGCATCTGCTGCGCTCGACCGGCCTCGCCGTGACGGTCCGCCGGTACGACGAGCCGGGTCTGCGGGAGCGGGTGCACGCCCATCAGGGGCCGGTGGTGCTGGGCCCGGGGCCGGGCGATCCGGCCGACGTGACCGACCCGAAGATGCGCTTCCTGCGGTCGCTCGCCGCCGATCTGCTCAAGGGGCACCGCCACGGTCTGCTGGGCGTCTGCCTGGGGCACGAGCTGCTTGCGGCGGAGCTGGGGCTGGAGATCGTCCGAAAGGACGAGCCGTACCAGGGGGCGCAGGAACGGATCGACTTCTTCGGCCGCCCCGAGACGGTGGGCTTCTACAACAGCTTCACGGCCCGGTGCGACGAGGCCACGGCCGCGGAGCTCGCCATGCACCGGATCGAGCTCAGCCGGGACGAGGTGACCGGCGACGTGAACGCGCTGCGGGGCAGCGGCTTCGCCGGGGTGCAGTTCCACCCCGAGTCGGTGCTGACCATGGACGGGGCGTCGCTGACGGCGGCGCTGCTCGCGGGGGTGCTGGTCGGCTAGCGGGTCGTCAAGGGGCCGGCGCGGCGGGGACGAGCACGTTCTCGCCGCGCCGGCCCGCCACGTAGTCCTCGACGTTGCGCGCCGTCGTGCCCATGATCTGGGCGACGGCGTCCGCGGTGTAGTACGCCTGGTGCGAGGTGATCAGCACGTTGGGGAACGTCATCAGCCGGGCCAGGGTGTCGTCGTCGACGGCTTCCATCGACTTGTCGAGGAAGAACAGCCCGGCCTCCGCCTCGTACACATCGAGTCCCACCCCGGCGAAGCGGCCCTTGCGCAGCTCGCCGACGAGGGCGTCGCTGTCGATCAGGCCGCCGCGGCTGGAGTTCACCAGGATCGCGTCGTCCTTCATGGCCCGCAGCTCGTCGGCGCCGATCAGATGGTGGGTGGCGGGCAGGAGCGGTACGTGCAGGCTGATCAGGTCGGCGGCGGCGACCAGTTCGTCCTTGTCGACGTACTTCATGCCCAGTTCGACGCATCCGGGGGCGGGGGCGATGTCCCAGCCGAGCAGCTCCATGCCGAAGCCGTGGGCGATCCGGGTGAACGCCTCGCCGATCCTGCCGGTGCCGAGCACGCCGACGGTGCGGCCGCGCATGTCACGGCCCATCAGTCCGTCGAGCCGGAAGTCGAAGTCCCGTGTCCGGTTCGATGCGCGGACGATGCGCCGGTTGACGGCCATGGCCAGGGTCCAGGCGAACTCGGCGACGGAGTACGGCGAGTAGGTCGACACCCGGGCGATGGTCAGCCCGAGCTGCTCCGCCACCTCCAGGTCGATGTTGTTGAAGCCGGTGGAACGCTGGGCGATCATCGCCGTGCCGCCGGCGGCCAGGGCCCGCAGCACCTCCGCGTTCAGCTGGGCGTTCACGCTGGTGGAGATCACCTCGTGCCCGACGGCGATGGCCGCGGTGTCCTCGGTGAGGAACACATCCAGACACCGGACCTCGTGGACCCCCGCGAACGCCTTCTCGATCAGCGGCTTCTCGTCGGCCTGGACACCGAAGGCGAGGATTTCCACGATTTCTCCCGATACAAGAGCTGTGGGCCGGATATCGTGAATATACGACCCACGTCCCGTCCCGTCAGCCGAAGAAGACGCCGACCTCCTCGTAGAGCTTCGGGTCGACCGTCTTGAGCTTCGCGGTCGCGTCGGCGATCGGCACCCGCACGATGTCGGTGCCTTTCAGCGCGACCATCTTCCCGAAGTCGCCGTCCCGCACGGCGTCGATGGCGTGCAGCCCGAAACGGGTGGCCAGCCACCGGTCGAAGGCGCTCGGTGTGCCGCCGCGCTGCACATGGCCGAGCACCGTGGTGCGTGCCTCCTTGCCCGTGCGCCGCTCGATCTCCTTGGCCAGCCACTCACCCACACCGGAGAGCCGGACATGGCCGAACGAGTCGAGCGTGGCGTCCTTGAGCACCGCCTCCCCGTCCTTGGGCATCGCGCCCTCCGCGACCACCACGATCGGGGCGTAACTGGCCTTGAAACGTGAGGTGACCCAGGCGCAGACCTGGTCGACGTCGAAGCGCTGCTCGGGGATGAGAATGACGTTGGCGCCGCCTGCCAGGCCCGAGTGGAGGGCGATCCAGCCCGCGTGACGTCCCATCACCTCGACGACCAGGACGCGCATATGGGATTCGGCGGTGGTGTGCAGCCGGTCGATGGCCTCGGTGGCGATCCCGACGGCCGTGTCGAATCCGAAGGTGTAGTCGGTGGCGGACAGGTCGTTGTCGATGGTCTTGGGGACGCCGACGCACTGGACGCCGTACTCGTCGTACAGCCGGGCCGCGACACCAAGGGTGTCCTCGCCGCCGATGGCGACCAGGGCGTCGACCTCCTGCTTGGCGAGGTTGTCCTTGATCCGGCGGATACCGTCCGGTTCCTTCAGCGGGTTGGTGCGGGAGGAGCCGAGAATGGTGCCGCCGCGGGGCAGGATCCCGCGGACGGCCGGGATGTCGAGCGGGACGGTGTCGCCTTCGAGCGGTCCGCGCCAGCCGTCGCGGTATCCGATGAACTCGCAGCCGTACTCCTGCACACCCTTGCGGACGAGGCCGCGGATGACCGCGTTGAGGCCGGGGCAGTCGCCTCCCCCGGTCAGTACTCCGACGCGCATGGAAAACTTCCCTTCGCCTGGTGAGCCTACGACCGTCACGCTAATGGTGATGCAGGTCACTCAGGGATGGGCCGAATGGTCAATTCCTGCGCTTCTCGCGGCCGTTACGCGACGGCCATTCACTCGTACGGGTAAAGCCGCGAGGCACGGCCCCCGGATCAGGCGTCGTCGAGGCCGCGCTCGATCGCGTACCGCACGAGCTCGACGCGGTTGTGCAACTGGAGCTTGCCGAGCGTGTTCTGCACATGGTTCTGGACCGTGCGGTGCGAGATGACCAGCCGCTCGGCGATCTGCTTGTACGACAGGCCCTTGGCGACCAGCCGCAGCACCTCGGTCTCCCGCTCGGTCAGCTGCGGCGCCTTCGACTCGTCCGGTCCGGTCGCCGGGGCGGGCTCGGAGGCGAGGCGGCGGTACTCACCGAGGACCAGGCCCGCGAGACCCGGTGTGAAGACGGGGTCGCCCACAGCCGTGCGGCGCACCGCGTCCGTCAGCTCCTCCGCACCAGCCGACTTCAGCAGATAGCCGGTGGCGCCCGACTTCACCGCCTCCAGCACGTCCGCGTGCTCGCCGCTCGCGGAGAGCACCAGGACCCGCAGGCCGGGCAGGGCCGCCACCAGCTCCTTGCAGACCTGCACGCCCGGCAGCTCGGGCAGATTGAGGTCCAGCACCAGCACGTCGGGCGCCACGGCCTTGGCCCGGCGCACCGCCTGCGCGCCGTCGCCCGCCGTGGCGACGACATCAAAACCGGCCTCGGTCAGGTCGCGGGCGACCGCATCCCGCCACATCGGGTGGTCGTCGACCACCATCACCCTGATCGTCTGCTGGTCCGTCATTTTCCTGCCTTCACCCGTGGAATCTTCAGCTCTACTTCCGTGCCCTGGCCCGGAACCGAGATCAGCTCGGCCGTCCCGCCGAGGTCCCGCAACCGGCCGCGGATGGACTGTGCGACTCCGAGACGCCCCTCCCCCTCGGCCTGCGCGAGCCTGCCCTCCTCAATGCCCGGCCCGTCGTCCCTGACGGTCACCGTCACCTCGTCCGGCCAGTCCTCGACCAGGATCCAGGCCTGAGCGTTCTCGCCCGCATGCCTGCGCACATTGTCCAGGGCGGCACCGACAGCCGCCGCCAGCTCGCGCGCCGCACCGGCCTCCAGCAGCACCGGCGCACCCGGCTCCGACAGCGTCACCCGCGCTCCCGCGTGCGGGGACAGCAGCGTGCGCAGATCACACAGCCGCGCCGGTTCGTCGTCGTCCGGCACCTCCACGACCCGTACGACCGCGCCCTGCGACTCGTCCTCCGACAGCCGCGAGGCGGGCACCAGGCCACCGGCGACCAGGCTGCGCAGGGCGACCTCCTGCTCGCCCGCCATACGGCCCAGCTCGGCGGCCTCGCCACCCAGAGCGGTGCCCCGCCGCTGCACCATCGCCAGCACCTGAAGGACGCCGTCGTGGATGTCGCGCGCGAGGCGCTCCCGCTCGCGGGCGGCCGCCTCGATCTCCAGGGCACGGGCGAGGGTCCGTTCGGAGGCGCGGGCCACCTCGACGACGTATCCGATGGCGATGGACGCCACCCACACCAGCAGGACGTTGTGAAACGTGTCCCGGCTGGGTTCGCCCCGTTCGAGGATGTTGGCGACGGCGACGAACGAGGAGGCGACACCGGCCCAGCGCCAGCCGCCCTTGATGGCGAAGGCGAGCACCGAACCCGCAGTCCATATGGAGGGCAGGGTGGGGCCGTCGTGTGTCTGGGCGTGCACGTCGGCGAGGGGGGTCAGCAGGATGCCGGTGAGGGCGATGGCGAGGTCGGCGACCAGGAACCCACGGGTGCAGCGCTCCGCGTTCGCGACCTTGGGGAGCGTGGCGAACGTCCAGACGACGAGCACCGCGAGGAAGCCGACCGCGACCAGCGGGCGCTCGAAGTTCTGCCGGGTGAAGACGTAGAGCAGTACCGCGTAGACCATGGTCAGCACGCGGTAGGCGGTCAGCGCACGCCACAGCGGCTGCTCGACCGACATGCGCACGACGCGTTCGCGCTTGGCCATTCCCCCCCACCCCCAGTGGTACGCGAACCGGCTAGGCGGCCGGCCGCTGCGCCCTCTTCTCCTTGTCGGCCTTCTGGGCCTTGGCCCTCTCCGCCTTCTCTGCCTCCGCCCTGGCGGCCTTCTCGGCCTTCTGAGCGTCGGCGATCTGGCGCTTCGCGGCGGTCGCGTAGATGTCGACGTACTCCTGGCCGGACAGCTTCATGATCTCGTACATGACCTCGTCGGTCACCGAACGCAGGATGAAGCGGTCGCCGTCCATGCCGTGGTAGCGGCTGAAGTCCAGCGGCTTGCCGATCCGGATGCCCGGGCGCATCAGCTTGGGGATCACCTTGCCGGGCGGCTGGATCTTCTCGGTGTCGATCATCGCGACGGGGATCACGGGAGCGCCGGTGGCCAGCGCCACACGGGCGAGACCGCCGGGCTTGCCGCGATAGAGACGGCCGTCCGGAGAGCGGGTGCCCTCCGGGTAGATGCCGAACAGACCACCGGACTCGATCACGTCGATACCGGCCTTGATCGCCGCCTCACCAGCGCCGCGCGCCCCGGAGCGGTCCACGGGCAGCTGGCCGACGCCCTTGAAGAACGCGGCCGTCAGCCTGCCCTTCACGCCGGGCGAGGTGAAGTACTCCGCCTTCGCGATGAAGGTGACCTTGCGGTCGAGCACCGCGGGCAGGAAGAAGGAGTCCGAGAACGACAGATGGTTGCTGGCGAGGATCGCGGGACCCTCGGCGGGAATGTTCTCCAGACCCTCCACCGAGGGCCTGAAGGCAAGCTTCAGCGAGCCTCCGATGGAGAACTTCATGGCGCCGTAGATCAACTCGAATGCCTCCTGTTGCTGTCGAACAGACCTTAACCCGAGGCCGGCCCCCGCCTCCCGTGGCGGGGGCCGAGTCCGGCCCTCACATCCGTGCCGCCGGTGCGCGAACGGCCCTGGTCGGTGTCGGTGCGGTCGCGTACCGTGAAGTACACCGCTTCGCCCCTCCCATCCACCCACGCACGTCTCACACCTCACGAACAGGAGACTTCCGGTGCCGGTCATTCCTGGAGCCGAGCCCTACCGCCACGACGGCGGCGAGGTCGGCGTCCTCCTCTGCCACGGTTTCACCGGATCCCCGCAGTCGCTGCGGCCCTGGGCCGAGTACCTGGCGGAGCGGGGACTGACGGTGTCCCTGCCACTGCTGCCGGGCCACGGCACCCGCTGGCAGGACATGCAGGTCACCGGCTGGCAGGACTGGTACGCGGAGGTGGACAGGGAACTGCGCACGCTGCTCGAGCGGTGTCATCAGGTCTTCGTCTTCGGCCTCTCGATGGGCGGCGCCCTGACGCTGCGGCTCGCCGCCAAGCACGGCGACGCGGTCCGGGGCATCGTCGTGGTCAATCCGGCCAACAAGGTGCACGGCGCGATGGCGGCCGTGCTGCCCGTCGTGCGCCACCTGGTGCCGTCCACCAAGGGGCTGACCAGCGACATCGCCAAGGAGGGCGTCGAGGAGCTGGGGTACGACCGGGTGCCGCTGCACGCCGCGCACTCGGTGCGGCAGTTCTTCCGCATGGTCGACGGCGAACTGCCGCAGGTCACCCAGCCCATGCTGCTGCTGCACAGCCCCGAGGACCACGTGGTGCCGGCCGCGGACTCGGCCCGGATCCTGAGCCGGGTCTCCTCCACGGACGTCACGGAGATCCTGCTGGAACAGAGCTACCACGTGGCGACGTTGGACCACGATGCGGAGCGGATCTTCGAGGAGAGTTACGCGTTCATCGGCCGGCTCGCTCCGGGTGCGGGGACCACGGGGTCCCCCACGACGGAAGCCTTGGGAGGGAGCACGACCGGTGGCTGAGCAGCACGACGCGGACCGCGAGCCGCAGCCGATCGACGAGGAGGCAGCCTGGGCTGCCATCGTCGCCGGGTACGGCGATGAGCCGGCCGACCCTCCGGGAGCGAAGCCGTTCAAGTCGGTGGACGACCTGGCCCTGCTCGAGAGCGACGTGAACGAGTCCCCGGAGCCGTCGGCGAAGCAGCCCGGCGAGGACAAGCCCGCGCTGGGCAGCTCGATCACCTTCGCGCCGGGCGTAGGCGGCCCCCGCGACTACCAGGTCGCAGAACCGAGCGACGACGACCTCGACGAGAGCGACGAGGGCCACTTCGTGCCGCCGGAGCCGCCCCCGCTGCCGGAAGCGGACGTCACCGCCAAGTTCGCCTGGCTGGCGGTGATCGGCGGCCCGGTGCTGATGCTGGTCGCGGTGGTGCTGAGCTGGGACATGACGTGGTGGCTGACGACGCTGTGCGTCGGCGGCTTCCTCGGCGGCTTCGCGACGCTGGTGGCCCGGATGTCCCATGACGACGACATGCCGGACGACCCCGGCCGCGGCGCGGTGGTCTGACGCGCGGGAGCCCGCCGCGGGTCCTTCGGCCCGCGTTTCCTGAGCACGCGATCCGGCCCCGGGGCCGGCCTGCGTCTCCGGCCGACTGGATGTGCCCTGGGCGGTGCGCGAGCCCGCAGGCCCGTTCGGGGGCATCGCCCCGCACCCGCACCCCGTTTGCCGACGGGGCTGCCCGCCGTGTCGGGGCTCTGCCCCGCCCCTGACCGGACGTGCCGGCGGGGTCGGGGCGCCGCACAGCGGCAATCCGACCCGTCTGGAGGCACCTCACCACGCCCGCCAGGCCGTAGGGGGAGATTGAGGACGCCGCGCGGAGCGCGGTACCGGGGTCCGGGGGGTCCGGGGGGTCCGGGGGGTCCGGCACCGATGTCCGGGGCGGGGCCCCGGTTCGGGATGGGGCGGCGTGGGGAAACGGCCCGCGCAGCGCCCCCCTACGTCGCCGACAGCCGCATCGCCGCCAGCACCGGCAGGTGGTCAGTCGCCGAGCGAAGGTCCGACGTGGTGACCCCCGGCAGCCCCCGCGGCACCCCGCACCCCAGCACCTCCACCCCCTTCGTCGCGAAGACCGCGTCGATCCGCTGGTGCGGATCCAGCGCCGTCGACGTGTGCTCCGCCCCCCACGGCCTGACCGCCCAGCAGTCCTGGAGCTCCCCCGCCAGCCGCCGGAAGCTGCGCCCGTCCGGCCGTTCGTTGATGTCGCCCGCGACGACCGCGTGCGGCACGTCCATCGCCTTCACCCGGTCGAGCACCATCCCCGCCTGTGCGTAGCGCTCGTCCGTCTGCAGGCTCAGATGGCAGCTGACGATCCCGACCCGGGCGCCCCCGAACCGTACGACCGCCGTGGCGAGGCCTCGCCGGTGCAGGCCGGGCCTGAGGGGCAGCAGCAGGTCCTCGGTCCGTTCGACCGTCGCCCGCAGCGAGCACAACAGCAGCGGCCCCGCCGCCGTCGCGCCGCCGGAGAGCATCATCAGGTCGGTCACGGCGGCGAGCCGTGCCGCATGTTTGCGCCAGCGGAAGAAGCGCGGCGCCTCCTGCGCGAACATGAGGTCGGGCCTGCACGCGCGGATCACTCGCGCCAGCGCTTCCTCGTCGTCGCGCAGGGAGCGGATGTTGTAGCTCAGGACCCGGATCACGGCTGAACCGTCCGGCTCGGTGCGGGACTTGGGCAGTGCGGTGATCGGCATGGGAGCAAGATACGTCGGTGCCCGCCGCGATCCTCAAAGGACGCGGCGGGCACCTGGCGTACAACGTGTCAGCCCTGGCGGGCCAGGTCCGCCGCGCCCACCAGACCTGCCTTGCCGCCCAGTTGCGCGGCGAGCACCTGGGCGTGGGGACGCCAGCTGCCGCCGATCAGCCAGCGGCGGAAGGACTTGCGGATCGGGTCGAGCACGAGGTCGCCCTCGTCCGAGACGCCGCCGCCCACGATGAACGCCGACGGGTCGAACAGCGAAGCAAGATCGGCGAGACCGGAGCCGGCCCAGCGCGCCAGCTCCCGGAAGGAGTCGACGGCGACCGGGCAGCCCTGGCGGGCCGCCTCGCTGATGTGCTTGCCCTGGATACCGTCGACGGTGCCGTCGCCGAGGCCGAGGAGGATCGTCGCGTTCTCCGGCGTGGCGTTGGCGCGCTGCTTGGCGTACCGGACGAGGGCGCGGCCGGAGGCGTACTGCTCCCAGCAGCCCTGGCTGCCGCAGCCGCAGAGCAGCCCGTCGGGGACGACCCGGATGTGGCCGAACTCGGCGGCCACGCCGAAGCGTCCGCGGCGCAGTTTGTTGCCGATGATGATGCCGCCGCCGAGGCCGGTGCCGATGGTGATGCAGATGACGTCCTCGTGGCCCTGGCCGGCGCCGAAGCGGTACTCGCCCCAAGCGGCGGCGTTGGCGTCGTTCTCGACCACGACGGGAAGGCCGACGCGCTGTTCGACCTTGTCCTTGAGCGGCTCGTGGCGCCAGTCGATGTTCGGCGCGAAGAGGACCGTGGCGCGCTTGTCGTCGACGTATCCGGCGGCGCCGATGCCGACGGCCTCGATGTCGTGCCCCTGGCCGGCTCCCGCGACGGCGGAGCAGATCGCGTCGACGATGCCTTCGGGAGTCGACGGGGTGGGCACGGTGTGCGTCTCGAGAATGGTGCCCTCTTCGTCGACCACTCCCGCCGCGATCTTCGTGCCGCCGATGTCGACGCCGATGGTGAGTCCCATGTGTCCCTCAGTATTCGGTCGAGCCCCGCTAAGGCCAACCGTACCCGAGGCCGGGCATGCCCTGGTCAGTCCAGGTCGATGTGCTCGCTCGGTCCGGGGCCTTCGTCGCGCGGGTCGTCGGCGTCCTTGATGTCGCCCGTGCCGGACGGACGCTGCGTCCAGCGGCGCTCGTGGCCTTCGACGGCGGACCGGTAGGCGGCGAGCAGTTCGCCGCCGGCGGCCGCGAGATGGTCGAAGACCTGCGGGTTTCGTTCGATGACGGGCTCGACTGCGGACTTGGCCTGGTTCAAGAACTGCTGCACGGTGCTCTGTGCGGCCATGCCGGGCAGCGAGGACTGGAACGAGGAGAGCTTGTCCGCGACGACGTCGAAGAGCTTGCGGAACTCCTCGGCGGCCGAACCCTGCGGCTGGCCGTACTGGGCGCGACGGCGGGCCTGCTCCTGCTGGAGGTCCTCTTCGCAGGCGGCGGCCCAGGCGTCGGCGTCGGGGCGCTCGGTCGCTTCGCTCATGACGTGCTCCTGGGGCCGTTCGAGGGGTTTCAAGGGCTTGTGCACTCGACGTTACCCGAACGGCGGTAGACCGTTCAGCGGCTTCGTGGCCACAGTGCCGGGTCCGGTGTGAAGCGGACCTTCAGCACACCGTCCGTGAGGCCCGCCCCGGCCACGGTGCAGCGGCGGAGCGCGGACGGCAGGGGCAGGATCCTGCGGAAGGACCCCGCGTCGATCAGGAGTTCATCCCCTCGGCGGACAAGGGAGAGCTCTTCCTTGACGGCGCCGGGCAGCTCCAGTTCCCACACGAAGAGGTCGCCCTCGGCGTACCGCTTGCCGGGCTGGTCCGCGCGGAGTTCGTCACCGTCCCCCTCCGGTCCGGGTGGAGCAAGCCCTCCGCGCGGCCCGGCGGTGGGGCCGAGGCCGGGTTCGCCGGCGGGGCCGTGATCCGCGTCGAGCAGCGCCAGGTCGTCGTGGCCCTGGGGGTCGCGGCCGAGGTGCGGTACCCGGCATATGGGCGTGGCGGGCCCCCAGGAGCCGTACCACTCGTGCAGGCACTTCTCCTGCTGGGCGAGCAGGCCCGCGAGCCAGGGGTCCGCCGGGTCCTGGGGCAGATTCCGGTTCGCCACGAGCGCGTCGACACGCAGACCGTGCAGCGCGAGCCCGGTCCGGGCGGTGCGCAGGGCGGCGGCGGACCGGGGGCCCGGTTCGGCGACGATCCGCAGCGTCGTGCCACGGGACTCGATCACGGACTGCACGCCGGCCAGCTCTGTGTCCCAGCGGCCGGTGGTCTCGTACAGCCACTGCGCGGGCATGGGTACGCCGGCGAGCTGGGCGAGCATCGGGCGCAGCGCGCGGGCGGCCTGGCGTTCCTGCGGGAGAAGCCGGCGCAGATAGCGGCGGAGTTCCTCGGGCAGGGCGAGCAGCGCGATCGTCTCGGGCAGCGGCGGCATGTCGACGACGACCACGTCCCAGTCGCCGCCGGCCGTGAGCACCAGCGCGCGCAGCAGGGCGAACTGGTCGCTGCCGGGCAGCGAGGTCAGCTCCTCGTCCTCAAGCCGGGCCGCTCCCAGCAGGTCGAGCGCCGCGGAGGCGCGCTCCTGAAGGTCGAGGAACTCGGCGCGGAAGTCCGTGCCGGCGTCGATGCGGGCGGCCCACAGGTTGCCGCTGATCTCGTCCGGTGCGGTGAGAGGCGCCGTGACCGGGACGCCGAGCACCTCACCGGGGTGGGCGGAGAGAAAGAGTGTGCGCCGGCCGCCACGGGCGGCGGAAAGTGCGGTGGCGGCGGCGACGGTGGTGCGGCCCGCGCCGCCGAGGCCAGTGACGAGGACCCTGCGCATCAGGCGCCGGCGCCGCTCTCGACGCGCTTCTTCAGGCCGGCGAGCGCACGGTCGATGATGACCTTCTCGGCCTTGCGCTTGATCATGCCGAGCATCGGGATCTTGACGTCGACGGTGAGCTGGTAGGTGACCTCGGTGCGGTCGCCGTCGCCGGCCAGCGCGAGCCGGTACGAGCCGTCGATGGCGCGCAGCATCTGCGACTTGACGAGGGTCCAGCTGACCTCGTTGGCGCCGTGCCAGGTGTAGGCGAGGGTGTGGTCGTCCTTGATCGCGCCCGCGTCCAGCACCAGGCGGACCTGTTCGGCGCGGCCGTCGGCGTCGATGGCGAGCACCTCCGCCTCCTTCACCTCGCCGGTCCACTCCGGGTAGCGGGCGAAGTCGGAGATGACCCCCATGACCTCGGCCGGCGCCGCATCGATCGTGATGCTCGAGCTGGTGTGTTCCGCCATCGCTGCGGCTCCTCACAGTGCGGTACGGACCGGGCAAGTGTGTGGGGTGCAGGCTATCGCGCCCCGGCCGCCGGTCAGTGAGGGCCCCGCGGAGGGGCCCCGCCGAGCGCCCCGCGTCACCAGGACAGCGACCAGGGCCGCCCGCCTGCCGCGAAGTGACCCACGTTCACGCACTCCGTCGCGCCGATTCGCATCCGGCGGACGAGCGGCTGGTGGACATGGCCGAACAGCGCGTACCGGGGCCGGGTACGCCGGATGGCGTCCAGCAGCGCGGGGCTGCCGCGCTCGAAACGGCGGGCCACGGTGTCGTACGTCAGCTCGGGCACCTCGGGCGGGATGTGCGAGCAGAGCACGTCGACTTCGCCGACCGCTTCGACCTTGGCGGCGTACTCCTCGTCGGAGATCTCGTAGGGCGTACGCATCGGGGTGCGCAGTCCGCCGCCGACGAAGCCGAAGACACGGCCGCCGATCTCGACGCGTTCGCCGTCGAGGACGGTCGTACCGGGGCGGGCGTACTCGGGCCAGAGGGCGGGAATGTCGACATTGCCGTAGGTGGCGTACGTCGGCGTCGGGAAGGCGGCGAACATCTCGGCGTACTGGCGCCGTACCGCCGACTCGATGGCGGTCCCCTTGTCCGTGCCGAGCTCCGCCCAGAGCCTGCGGCCGAGTTCACGTGCGTCCTCGAAACGGCGGGCAGTGCGCAGCTCCACGATCAGGTCGGCGTTCTCCACGCCGAAGAGATCGGGGAAGATGCCGCGCGAGTGGTCGGCGTAGTCGAGGAACAGCACCAGGTCACCGAGACAGATGAGGGCATCGGCGCCGTCACCCGCGGTGGCGAGATCTTTTGCATTGCCGTGCACGTCGCTGACCACATTGACTCGCATGCCTCGCATGACCGATCACCCTAGGACGACCCGCTGACCTCTGGATAGAGGGGGTTTACCTGCGGTTACTCACCCGGCCTCCGCGGAGTGGAATACTTTGCGCGAGGTCCGGCCAGCGATGTGTGACGCAGGGAACATTGGCCGGGAACCCCTATCGGGAACTGAGTACTCGTGGGTAACGTCCGGGCAGTCCAGTCGTGCTCACCCCCACCGAGCACCCGCCCGATCTTGGACCGCATCCGGTGCGTCACACAGAGCCGTGGCACCGGCGCCCGATGAGGAGCAGCAGTCTTGCGCGAGTTCAGCCTTCCGGCCCTGTACGAGGTCCCCACGGACGGCAACCTGACGGATCTCATCCGCCGCAATGCCGCGCAGCATCCAGATGTGGCAGTCATGGGCCGCAAGGTTGCCGGCACCTGGACGGACGTCACCGCCACCCAGTTCCTCGCCGAGGTCCTGGCCGCCGCCAAGGGCCTGATCGCCGCCGGCATCCGGCCGGGCGACCGGGTCGGCCTGATGTCGCGCACCCGCTACGAGTGGGTCCAGCTGGACTTCGCCATCTGGAGCGCCGGCGCGGTCACCGTGCCGGTGTACGAGACCAGTTCGGCGGAGCAGGTGCAGTGGATCCTCGGCGACTCGGGGGCAGCCGCCGTGATCGTCGAGGACGGGGCCCACGCCGCGGCCGTGGAGTCGGTGCGCGGGTCGCTGCCGGAACTGAGGAACGTCTGGCAGATCGAGAAGGGCGCGATCGCCGAACTGACCGCGGCCGGCGCGGACGTCACCGACGCCGTGGTCGACGAGCGCAGCGCGGCCGCGAAGGCGGACGACCCGGCGACGATCGTCTACACCTCGGGCACCACGGGCCGCCCCAAGGGCTGTGTGCTCACCCACCGCGCCTTCTTCGCGGAGTGCGGCAACCTGGTCGAGCGCCTGAAGCCGCTGTTCCGTACGGGCGAGAGCTCGGTGCTGCTCTTCCTGCCCGCCGCGCACGTCTTCGGCCGCATGGTCGAGATCGCGGCCGTGATGGCGCCGATCAAGCTCGGCTGCGTGCCGGACATCAAGAACCTCACCGACGAACTCGCCTCCTTCCGGCCGTCGCTCATCCTCGGTGTGCCGCGCGTCTTCGAGAAGGTCTACAACGCGGCGCGGGCCAAGGCCCAGGCGGACGGCAAGGGCAATATCTTCGACAAGGCCGCGAACACGGCCATCGCCTACAGCCGCGCCATCGGCAGCCCGCAGGGCGCGCCGCTCGGCCTGAAGCTCAAGCACAAGGTCTTCGACAAGCTCGTCTACAGCAAGCTCCGCGCCGTGCTGGGCGGCCGCGGCGAGTACGCGGTCTCCGGCGGCGCGCCGCTCGGCGAGCGGCTCGGCCACTTCTTCCGCGGCATCGGCTTCACGGTCCTCGAGGGCTACGGCCTGACCGAGTCGTGCGCGGCGACCGCGTTCAACCCGTGGGACCGGCAGAAGATCGGCACGGTCGGCCAGCCGCTGCCGGGCTCGGTGGTCCGCATCGCAGACGACGGCGAGGTGCTGCTGCACGGCGAGCACGTCTTCGCCGGCTACTGGAACAACGAGAGCGCGACGGCGGAGGCGCTGGCCGACGGCTGGTTCCACACCGGCGACGTCGGCACGCTCGACGAGGACGGTTACCTCGCGATCACCGGCCGCAAGAAGGAGATCCTGGTGACGGCGGGCGGCAAGAACGTCGCCCCCGCCGTGATCGAGGACCGCATCCGCGGGCACGCCCTGGTCGCGGAGTGCATGGTGGTCGGCGACGGCCGCCCGTTCGTGGCCGCGCTCGTCACCATCGACGAGGAGTTCCTCGCCCGCTGGGCGGCGGAGCACGGCAAGCCGGCCGGCTCGACGGCGGCGACGCTGCGCGACGACGCGGAGCTGCAGGCCGAGATCCAGAAGGCGGTGGACGACGGGAACGCGGCGGTGTCCAAGGCCGAGTCGGTACGGAAGTTCCGCATTCTGCCGACGCAGTTCACCGAGGAGGCGGGGCACATCACGCCGTCGCTGAAGCTGAAGCGGAATGTGGTGGCGAAGGACTTCGCGGACGAGATCGAAACGATCTACCGGGCCTGACGAGGGGCGGCCCGGCTGCGCTCGCCGACTTGGCGCCCGCTACCGGGCCCGCCCTGCTCGTCCTGTTTCACCCGGCGGCCACCCGGCCGGCCGACCCGCCGCCGAAGGCGTCGTGCGCCGCCGCCGAGCCGTCGCGGCGCTGACACCTCCCCCGCTGCGGCAGCGTCGGCCGACGTGCCGTGCTCACTCCGACGGCCGGCAGACGGGTGTTCTCACGGCGGCCGACGCGTCCCCGCCGCCCGCCCTCCTCCACAGCGCGGACCACGGACCGGTCCCCGGCTCTGAAGCGCCCGTACGCACCCTTGGGACGCGACCGGTCCGCCGTCCGCCGCCGAACGGACCGGACTTCGCGGTGCTGCCCCGGTTGAGCCATATGCCGCTATGCCGTGGTGCGCCGGATATCACCCTTGCATACCTTTGGCGCCTGACGCTTGGCAGTGCAGTGCGAACCCGAGGAGCGGCATGAGCCGGACGGAGTACGACCACATCACCGTCTGCGGTGGCCCGGCGCGCTCCGCCCCGACCCCACGGCCGGGCACCGGTCGGCGCTGCGGCACCCTGGCGTCTCTCGTACGACCCGCCGCGCATGCGAAGGCCTCCCCCAGGGAGCCGTCGGCCCGCGATCGGATCTCAGCGGGCTGAAAGCCCCCGTGGCCGGCCACAGTCGCTTCCCACCGGCACCACCGCACCCAGGAGAGCGTCGTGTCGATCGACGGAGAGAACACAAACGCACCAGGACGACCGGATCCGGCGGCGTCGGTGACGGGCCCCGGAAGGGAAAGCCGGCTGAAGCCCGTCGTCTTCTTCGGGTCCTCCGTGCTGATCCTCGCCATCTCGATCTGGGCGATCCTCACCCCCTCCGGGGCCGAGCGCACCATCGGCGTGGTGGTGGACTGGATCTCCTCGGTGTTCGGCTGGTACTACTTCCTCGCCGCCACGCTGTACCTGGTCTTCGTCGTGTACGTGGCCGTGTCCCGGTACGGATCCATCAAGCTGGGGCCGCAGCACTCCACCCCCGACTACGGGCTGTTCGCCTGGGGCACCATGCTCTTCGCGGCGGGCATCGGCATCGACCTGATGTTCTTCTCCGTCGCCGGCCCGGTCAGCCACTACCTCGCCCCGCCGGAGGGCCCGCCGGAGACCGTCGAGGCGGCGCGCCAGGCCGTGGTGTGGACCCTGTTCCACTACGGCATCACCGGTTGGGCGATGTATGCGCTGATGGGCATGGCACTCGGCTATTTCGCCTTCCGTTACCACCTCCCGCTGGCGATCCGGTCCGCGCTGTATCCGATCATCGGGAAGCGCATTCACGGCCGGATCGGCGACGCCGTCGACCTCGCGGCCATCATCGGCACGGTCTTCGGCATCTCGGTGTCCCTCGGCATCGGTGTCGTGCAGCTCAACTACGGGCTGACCTTCCTCTTCGACGTCCCCCAGGGCACGGGCGCGCAGATCGGTCTGATCTCCGTCGCCGTGGTCATGGCCACCGTGTCCGCCGTGGCGGGTGTCGACAAGGGCATCCGGCGGCTGTCCGAGCTGAACGTCGTCCTCGCCATCATCCTGATGCTTTACGTGCTCTTCGTGGACAGTCCGCTCCGGATCCTCAACAGCCTCATCCTCAACATCGGCGACTACGTGAGCCGCTTTCCCTCGATGACGCTGAACACCTTCGCCTACGACCAGCCGACCGACTGGCTCAACGCCTGGACCCTCTTCTTCTGGGCCTGGTGGATCGCCTGGGCGCCCTTCGTGGGGCTGTTCCTCGCCCGGATCTCGCGGGGCCGCACCATGCGCGAGTTCGTCGCCGCGACGCTGATCATCCCGTTCCTGTTCACGCTGACCTTCCTGTCGATCTTCGGCAACAGCGCGCTTGGCCTGGTGCGGTCAGGCAACATCGAGTTCGGCGAAACCGCGGCGAACACCCCTGAACAGGGCTTCTACGAGTTGCTCGCGCAGTTCCCCGGCGCCACGTTCAGCGCCGGCCTGGCCACCTTCGTCGGCCTGCTGCTCTACGTCACGTCGGCGGACTCCGGCGCACTGGTGATGGCCAACCTGAGCTCGCACCTGCGCACCCCGCTCACCGACGCACCGGCCCTGGTGCGCGTCTTCTGGGCGGGGGCGACCGGCCTGCTCACCCTCGCCATGCTGCTGGTCGGCGGGGTGGCAGCGCTGACCGACGCGACGATCATCATGGGCCTGCCGTTCTCGTTCGTCATGTTCCTCATCATCTGGGGCCTGTACAAGGCCCTGCGCATCGAACGGATGCGGGAGGACGCCCTGACCACCACCCTGCCGTCGTCGCTGTCCGGGCGGACCGCGCACCGCGGCCGGAGTCCGGAGTGGAACTGGCGGCGCCGCCTGACACGGGCGATGAGCTTCCCCAGCCATCGGGCGGCGGTCAGATTCGTCGAGGAGATCTGTCACCCCGCGTTCCAGGACGTGGCGGATGAGCTGAACCGGCAGGGGGCAGAGGCGTCCGTCGTCGAGGGGACCGACAAGGAGAGCGGACTTCCGAACATGGAACTGCGGGTCCCGATGGGCGGCAACGAGCTGTTCATCTACCACCTGCGGCCGATCGAGGTGCCCACCCCGGCGTTCGCCATCCGGATGATCAGCGAACACGACACGTACGTGCGTTTCGAGGTTCATCTGGTCGACGGCAGCCAGGGCTACGACGTGATGGGCTACAGCAAGGAACAGCTCATCGGCAACATCCTCGACCAGTACGAGCGCCACCTGGAGTTCCTGCGTCTCCACGGAGAGGCGACCGCCCGCTCCTCGATGCCCGACCACCGGCCGGACACGGCGGAGGCGCCGTCCGAGGAGGGCCTCTGACGCCTGGGCGGCGCGGGCTCGGCCCGGTCGCCGGGCCGAGCCGGGTCCCGAGGCCGTCGAGCCCGTGGCCGGGCGTCGAACCAGCGCTCAAGCGCTCAGCACTCAGCACTCAGCACTCAGCACTCAGCACTCACAGCAGTGTGACCAGCCTCTCGGCCAGCAGATCCCAGCGCCAGCGCTCCTCGACCCAGGCCCGGCCCCGCTCACCCATCCGCCGCCGCAGCTCCGGGTCCTGAAGGAGCGTGACGATGGGGTCGGCCGACTCCTCCGGCGAGCCGCCGCGCACCACCCAGCCGGTCTCGCCGTCGAGTACGGCGTCGGGCGCGCCGCCCGAGTCGCCCGCCACGACGGGGAGTCCGGTCGCGGACGCCTCCAGGTACACGATGCCGAGCCCTTCGACGTCCAGGCCGCCTCTGCGCGTGCGGCACGGCATGGCGAAGACGTCGCCCGCGCCGTAGTGCGCCGGGAGTTCGGACCACGGGACCGCTCCGGTGAAGCGGACGGACCCCTCGACGCCGGTCTGCGCGGCGAGGCCCCGCAACTCGTTCTCGTACGGTCCGCCGCCGACTATCAGCAGCACCGCGTCGGGCACCTTCGACAGGACCGCGGGCATGGCGCGGATCAGGGTGTCCTGCCCCTTGCGCGGCACGAGCCGCGAGACGCACACGACCACAGGCCGGTCGCTCAGTCCGAGTCGGCGGCGGACCAGGTCGCCGCCGGAGCCCGGGTGGAAGGTCTTCTCGTCCACACCCGGCGGCAGTTGGACCATCCGGTCGGCGGCGGCCGGCGTCAGCGCGGAGGCGATTCGCGAGCGCGTGTATTCACCCAGATAGGTGATCGTGTCCGTGCCCTCGCCGATCCTGCGCAGCAGTTGCCGGGACGCCGGCAGCTGCGCCCATCCCGCCTCGTGGCCGTGCGTGGTGGCCACCAGCCGCCGGGCGCCCGCCTTGCGCAACGCGGGCGCCATCAGACCCAGCGGCGCGGCCGCCCCGAACCACACGGACTCACAGCCGTGCTCGCGCAGCAGCCGGGTCGCCGTGCGGGTGACGCGCGGTGTCGGCAGCAGCATCGTCGTACGGTCCCGCACGACGGTGAAGGGCTGCTCGGCGTCGAACGCCGCGGTCGCCGCCAGTCCCTCCTGGCCTCGCTTCCAGGAGGAGGCGTAGACGACGAGCTGCCCGGGATCCAGCCGCAGCGCCATGTTGTGCAGGAACGCCTGGATGCCGCCGGGCCTGGGCGGGAAGTCGTTGGTCACGATCAAGGTCTTGTGCATCGCCGCCGACAGTACCGAACCGTCTGAGCCCGGGCCCCGGCACGGCCCCGCCTCGTCCCGCGGAACCAGCCGGCCCGACATCATGGCAACACCCATTCCCACACGAAAGGGGCGACTCGGTCATGGCGGTGGCGAACGGCGCCCGGTGTCCCGTCGCGGTGTGGGTCCTGACGAGGACGGCGCTGCTGCTCCTGGTCCTGGGCGTCCTCAGCTGTCCCGGCCCCGATGTCACGACCGACGTGTCGGTGATCTACCAGGGCTGGCAGGAGGTGCTGCGCACCGGTACGTATCCGCTGGACGACGTCACCTGGCAGTACCCGCCCGGCGCCGCGCTCGTGATCATCGCACCGGGGCTGCTGCCCGGTCTCGGCTACACCACCGCCTTCTTCGTGCTCGCGCTGCTGTGGGACCTGCTGGTCCTTGCGCTGCTCCTGCGCGCGGAGCGGCACAGCACCCGTCGGCGCGGCACCTGGACCTGGGTCGCCGGTGTGCCGCTGCTGGGACCCACCGTCTACGCCCGCTACGACCTGACGGTGACCGCCGTCGCAGTCGCGGCCCTCCTGGCCTCGGCCCGCCGGCCGGGCGTGATGGGCGCGCTGGCGGGCCTCGGCGCGCTGCTGAAGGTGTGGCCGCTGCTGGTGCTCCTGGGCACCCCGCGCGGCCGGGTCACGCGGCGCTCCTGGGCCGCCGCGGCGGTCACAGCGGTCGTGCCCGCCCTGGTGCTGGCCGCCGCGATGCCCGGTGCACTGGCCTTCCTCACCTTTCAGCGCGACCGCGGCACCGAGGTCGAGTCGCTGGGGTCCCTCGTCTTCCATGTGGCACGCCACTTCGGCTGGCAGGGCGAGGTGCTGCTCAACTACGGGTCCGTCGAGTTCCTCGGTCCGTACGTCCCGCTCGTCAGCCGCCTCGCCCTCGCGCTGTCGCTCGCGGCGCTCGGCTGGCTGGCGTTGTGGCGGGCCCGGGCCAGGGAGTTCGACGCGGCCACGATGTGCGACGCGGCGTTCGCCGCCGTGCTGCTGTTCACCACCACGAGCCGGGTGATCAGCCCCCAGTACATGGTGTGGCTGGTCGGCCTCGCCGCCGTGTGCCTGGTCCACCGGGCCACCGCGATGGTGCGGCCGGCCGCGCTGGCGCTGGCGGCGACCGGGGTGACGCTGCTGGAGTTCCCGGTGGGGTTCTCGCACGTGGTGGCGAGCGACCCGCTCGGCATCGCGCTGCTCGTGGTGCGCAACGGGCTGCTGGTGGCCGCCACGCTCGACGCGTGCCTGCGGCTGTGGCGCCGGACGGTCACGGCGGTGCCCGGCCGGGGGCGGGTTACGGACCCAGACGCTCGAGCAGATAGCCCCGCCACATCGCGGTGAACGCGTCCGGCGTCGTGCCCAGCTCCTCCCCCAGCGCGCGTTCCACCGCGCCGTCCCGGTGCTCGCCCTCGCCCTCGCCCACGGACCGGTAGAAGGCGGTGAGCTTCTTCTCCCCCCACCGCTCCGCGATCAGCTCACAGGCCAGCCGGCCGCCCTCGTACGCCCGGGCCGTCGTGCCCGCGTCCCCGCCGAAGGTGAAGTCCCGGTCGTCCGGCAGGACGGCGGGCACGTCGCCCGCCCGGACCGCCTCCTGCAGTCCGGGCGCGGCCTCCCCGGCGGTACGGCCCGAGCCGCGATAGGCGACCCAGTCCGCGAAGCCCTCCGACAGCCACATCGGGGTCGCCGGCGAGGTGTGGGCGCGGGTCGCGACATGGGTGGTCTCGTGAGTGAGCACGACCCCTTGCCCGAAATCGCCGAGCAGCCCGTGCGCCTCCGGGTTGACGACCACCCGGTCGGCGGGCGAGGTGTCCTTCGGGTCGCTCTCGCCGGTGGTGACCGCCGCGATGCCCTTGTATCCGGCGGCCGGCGCGCCCAGCAGCCTGCCCATCGCCTCCACGGAGGGCGGTACGAGCACGACCACACGGCCGGCCCACTCGTCCGGCCACGCCTTGGACACGGACGGCACGGCACGATCGGTGGCCGTCGCGAGCTCACGCAGCCGCTTCTCGTCCTGGCCGACCCCGAGGACGATGCTGCGGCTGCCCCGCACGACCTGCACGTCGCCCTGGTGCCACAGCTGCTGCAGGGCACCGACGCCACGGCGGTCGGCCGTCACGTACCAGCGGCCCTCGCGCTCGGCCAGCTCCAGCGTGCGGGAGGCGACCACGGGGGCGGAGTCGTAACCGGCGATGCGGTAGCGCAGCTCGGTGTCCACGACGGCCTGTGAGCCTTTGTGGCGCAGGCCCTTGATCCGGTACTCCCAGGAGTCCAGCGGCACGTCCGCGAGGTTGTCGAACTCCTCGCCCTGAGCGGCCCGGAGCTCCGTCGCGCCGGGCTCGAGCGACGCGAGATAGCCGGGGCGGTCGTGATCGAGCACGGCAGCGGCACGGGCGTCCAGCGTCCGCTGGATCTCCTCGAGGGTCGGGTCCAGGGGCCTGTCCCCGGCGGTGCACGCGGGCGCGACGACCAGCACGGCGAGCCCGAGGCCCACCGTGCGCCGCGAGCGCCCATGACGTGTCACCCTGCGATGGTACGTAACCGGCCGCCACCAGGACCCCCGCAGTCCTGCGCCTCTGAACGGCCGGCAGGGAGCCGAAGCCGCCCGCGCTACACCCGCGTCACCGAGTTCACCGAGTTCACCGGCATCATCCCCACCGGGTCGTACCTCACCGACGCCCCCGGGTACGGCGCATGCACCACCTGCCCGTTCCCCACGTACATGCCCACGTGGCTCGCGTCGCTGCGGTACGTGACGATGTCGCCGGGTCGCGCCTCGGCCAGGGACACCCGGCGGCCGGCGTACGCCTGTGCCTGGGAGGTGCGGGGCAGCGCGACGCCCGCCTGGGCGTACGACCACTGGACGAGGCCCGAGCAGTCGAAGCCGGACGGCCCGTTCGCGCCCCACACATACGGGCGGCCGACCACGCTGCGGGCCGCCATGGTCGCGGCGGCCGCGTGCGGGGAGCCTGCCACGACGCCGGAAAGGCCGGGGAGTTCGCCGCGGCCGGAGCGCGAGGCCCTGTCGTATGCCTCCCGTTCCTCGGCGGGCAGGGCGTTCAGCAGTCGGCGGGCCTCACCCAGTTTGCGTTCGACGGTGCGCTTGTGGCGTGCCACGGCGCTTCGGCTGCGTTCGAGCTCCACGAGGTCCTGTGCGACCTCGGCGCGCTTCTGGCCGAGGCCGCGCTGCTCGCGGCGGAGGTCCGCGAGGGCTCCGGTGTGGCGTTCGCTGATGCGGTCGAGGGTGGCCGCGGCCTCGAGGTAGCTGTCCGGGTCCTTGGACAGCAGCAGCGCGAGGGCGGGATCCATGCCGCCGGACCGGTACTGGGCGCCCGCCACGGAGCCGAGCGCTTCGCGCATCCGGTTGATCCGCTCCTGGCTGCGGGCGACCCTGTCCTGCGCGTGCCGTACCTGCTCGTTGAGCTGTTCGACGTGTTCACCGGCCTTGTTGTACTTCTCCGTGGCCTGCTCCGCCTCCTGATGGAGCCGGTCGACCTCGGCCCGGGTGGCCTCGACGCTGTCCCTCGGTTCCGCGCCCGCCGGTACGGCCGTGAGGGCGGCGGCCGTGGCCGCAGCCGCGGACAGGACGGTGCCACGGGCGACGCTCCGGGTGAGGCCGGGCTGTGAGGGTCGGCGGTGGGAAACCACGGGCCGCGCTCCCTTCCGCAGGACTTCCGCAGCGGTTGCACGGGACTTCCGTGCAACCGGGTTCGGTGCGCGGCAGAGAGTAGCCGGGTGAACACGGGGTGACCAAAGGCCCGTCCGGGCATACAAAGTGACGCCCCGCCGGAGATCACAAGGTCACCGGCGGGGCGTCGCGTCAGCCAGGAGGGACGGAATTCCCCCGTTCGGGCGGGTGTGAAGACCGCCGAACGCTCCGTCCGACGGCCCGTCAGGTACGCGGTTCAGTCAGAAGGCACAGCCGTCAGGAACGCGCTGCGTCAGATACGCACGCCGAACTGGAACGGCATGTTGTTGATCGACTCGTAGCGCACGTTGGTCCCGCTGCGCGGGGCGTGCAGCACCTGGCCGTTGCCCGCGTAGAAGCCGACGTGGTGCAGGTCGCCGTAGAAGATGACCAGGTCGCCCTGCTTGAGCTGGCTCTGCGAGTAGATGCGGGAGCCGGCGTTGGCCTGCGCCTGCGAAGTACGCGGGATGGAGACACCGGCCTGGGCGAACGCCCAGGAGGTGAGACCGGAGCAGTCGAAGGAGTTGGGGCCGCTGGCCCCGTACACGTACGGCTTGCCTATCTGGGACTGCGCGGCGGCGAAGGCTGCGGACGCGCGCTGCGAGGCGGGCACGGCCGGGCCGAGGTCGGCGCGGGCGCTCGCGCGATTGGCGCGGGTCTCCTCGGCGGCGAGCGCGGCGCGCTCCGCGGCGGTGAGGGAGTTCAGCAGCTTCTGCGCTTCCGCGAGCTTGCCCTGGACTTCCTTCTTCTTCTCGCCGAGGGTCTTGCGGGTCTCCGCCAGATCGCCGAGCTTGCTCTGGGCCTCCTGGCGCTGCTGCGCGAGGGTGCGCTGCTTGGCCTGGATCTCCTGGATCGCCTCGGTCTGCTTGGCGCCGAGCTGGTCCAGCGCGGAAGCCTTGTCGAGGTAGGTGTCCGGGTCGCCGGAGAGGAAGAGCTGCACGGAGGGGTCGATGCCACCGGTGCGGTACTGGGCGCTCGCCACCGAACCGAGGCTGTCCCGGAGGGTGTTGAGCTCGTCCTGCCCGCGGGCGACCTTGTCCTGCAGCGCGTCGATCTGCTCGTCGAGCTTCTCCTGCTGCTCCTTGGCCCCGTTGTACTTCTCGGTGGCCTGCTCCGCCTCTTCGTAGAGCTTGTCGACCTTCTCCTTGACCTCGCTCTTGCTCGGCTTCGGGTCGGCCTGGGCGGTCTGGGCGGTCAGGGCGACGGCGGCTGCGGCGGTCGCGGTGAGCACGGTCACGCGGGTGCGGCTCGGCTGCTTGGGACGACGGTGGGACGCCACGAAGGCGAGCTCCTTCTTCCTCGAGCCGCCTACCGGGCTGTGGGGGGCGAATCCCCGGCTGTCCGCGCGTCGGATCCCGGGGGAAATGGGGCGAACTGCACGAACTAGGCGGTTCCTTCGCTGTCACCCCGGATGGGCGATCAACCGCGCGAAGGTTCGAGGCCTGACCCTAGTGACCTTCTTGTGATCACTTCAAATCCTCGCAGGAAAAATCTTGCCCGTCGAGGCCATTCTTTACTCTCATCACACGCGTAGTAATGGTTACTTGACGCAACGTCCCACCTGCACTGGCGTCAAATCGGGCATATGCCGTGGGGATTGCCAGACTCTACGAGACGCGCGAAAGCCGCTTCAGCAACAAGGCGGACGCGACGGGCCTGGCGCCCGCCTTCGCGACACCGTCGGCCACTTCGCGGTCGGTCGACACGACCACCACAGGCCGGCCGGGCGGCTCGGCACGCACCAGTTGACGGATCAGCTCGTCGGCGGTGACACCCGCCTTGGAAAAGAGCACGCGCACCCCGCGCGGCGGCGCCAGCAGCACCGGCGCGGCCAGTTCGGCCCCGTCGAAGACACAGGTGATCTCGGCCCCGGAGCGGGCGGCGAGCATCGACAGGCCGCCCAGCAGCCGCAGCCGCTGCTTCTCCAGCGGCATCGTCGGATAGCCGGTCTTGGTGACGTTGTAGCCGTCCACGACCAGATGCGCCTGGGGCAGCGCCAGCAGCTGGTCGAGGAGGGCGGGGTCCGTCTCGGACAGCGCACGGGCCGCGATGTCCTTGGGCGACATCCGCCCGGGTTCGACGGCCTCCACCGTGTCGGCCGGATGGATACCGGCCGGCGGCAGGGCCAGCTCGCGGCGCAGCCCCTGTGCGGCGTCCAGCACCGTGTCGAGGAGCAGCCGCAACCGCATGTCCTCGATGGAGCGCCCCTCACGGGCGGCCCGGCGGCCCGCCTCGACGGCGGCCTCCGCCTCCGCCAGACGCGCCTTGAGCCGCCGTGTCTCGCTCTCGGCGGCCGACACCTGGGCCGCGGCCTGGGCCCTGACGCCGTCGATCTCCGCTTCCCTGCGCCGCACGGCGGCCTCGCCGCGCTTCACATCGGCCTGGGCGCTGCGCAGCTTGCGGTGGAGCGACTCGGCCTCCTTGCGGGCGGCATCGAGTTCGACGCGCAGCCGGTCGGTCTCGCTCCTGATCTGTCCGCGGGCCTCCGCCAGCTCCTCGCGCAGCCGGTCCAGCTCGCGCCGGCCTGCCTCGTCGGCGCGCTCTGCGTCGGCCCGCAGGGCCTCCTCGCCCGCGGCGGCGACCATCTTCACCCAGCCGGGGGGACGCAGCACATAGGCGGCGGCCGCCACGTCGACGGGGTCGGCGGCGGCGGGCGGCGCTCCGGACCCGAGGGCCGCGGCCAGCTCGGGCTGGGCCTTTCCGAGCCGTTCGCCGATGCGCTGGCGGAAGAGGGGGTCGCTCTCCAGTGCGGCGGCCATCGCATTGCCTGCGAACTTGGCGCGCCGGGTGGGGGTGAATCGGGCGTACTGGCGCAACTGTGCCGGAAGTTCGGCGACGGTCAGGCCGCCGAACGCATCGGAGACCAGGGCGACGACCCGCCGTCGAACCCCTTCCGGCAGCGGGCGGTCGAGCGCCTCGGCGGCGTCGCCGGCCGCACCGGCCGACTCGGCGCCGTTGTCAGGCTGCTCCACGATCCGTCACCCCTACCACCCATGCGGGCCGCTCCGTTCAGGAGCCGGCGCCCGGCCTGTCCACCAGCTCGATCTGGTCCACCGCGTTGCACCAACGGCACCGGACCGACTCGATGGTCTCACTGACGACCTCGCGCTCCTCCACGGCCGGCTCACCGGCCAGGTCCAGATGGACGTATTCCACGACCTTCGAGGAGCGCGTGACGTCGAAGCGCGTGAGGTTGCCGCAGAGTGTGCAGCGCCACCGGGTGTCAGCGGTCGGCGAGGGAACCGTCGTCATCGTGCCGTCCTTCTTCGTCATGCGGGATGCTGGTGCCGCGGTGCGCCGTCGAACTGCGGATGTACTCCCTGCAACCCTACGGCCTCGCGGGTACCCCATGTCGCGGCGAGGCACTCTGTACCGTTCGGTCCCGCTAAGCCATGCTCTGTCCATGATCAGTCGGTGGGGCACGGCCAGGCATACGATCCGGAACGCGGTGAGAGGTCCCGCCGTGACATACGGCCTGATCGCGGTCTGCTGCGCGATCTTCGTCATCAGCCCGGTCTCCGGTCTGAACCTCTCGTACGGCCTCGGCGACCGGCTGCTCGCCGCTCAGGCGGCGTACTTCGAACGGTGGGGGGTGATCCCCGCCGAACTGATGGCGGGCTCGCCGGGCGCCCTGCTCACTCCGCTCACCGCCCTGTTCGTGCACGGCAGTTGGCTGCACCTGCTCGGCAACATGCTCTTCCTCTTCGTCTTCGGCGCGATGGTCGAGGAGCGGATGGGCCGGCTCGCCTTCGCCCTCTTCTACACGGGGGCCGGCTATCTCGCGCTGCTCGTCTACGCGGCGGTCAACGACGACTCGGAGCAGACCCTGGTGGGCGCGTCGGGGGCCATCTCCGCCGTACTCGGAGCGTTCCTCTTCCTCTTCCCCAGGGCCCGGGTGACCAGTCTCTTCCCCTTCCTCTTCTTCCTGCCGCTGCGCTTCCCCGCCTGGGCGGTACTGATCTTCTGGTTCGTACTGCAGTGGCTGGCGGCCAGGGGCGCGGGCAGCGGGCCGGGCGTCGCGTATCTGGCGCACCTGGTGGGGTTCGGGGCGGGCTTCGTCTACGCGTGGGGCCGCTACGGACGTGGGACTAGAGTGAACACATCTGCAGCGACCGAGGGAGAAAGCCAGCCGTGATCACCGCGATCGTGCTCATCAAGACCAGCGTGGACCGTATCCCCGAGATCGCCGAGTCGATCGCCGCGCTGGACAGCGTCAGCGAGGTCTTCTCCGTCACCGGCACCTACGACCTGATCGCCATGGTCCGGGTGGCCAGGCACGACGACCTGGCGGATGTGATCCCCGGCCGGATCAGCAAGATCCAGGGCGTCGAGGCGACCGACACACACGTCGCCTTCCGTACCTACTCCCAGCACGACCTGGAGGCGGCGTTCGCGATCGGCCTGGACGCGTAGCGCTGGAGGCGGCACCCCGGCCGGTCGCGAACCGCGGGCCGTTGCGGCGGAGGTGGCGCACCGGGCCCGGGCCGCCGCCGCGCTCGTGCTCGGCCTCGCCCTCGCCCTCGCCCTCGCCGGAACCCTCGGCCACGGCGTCCGCGCGATCATCACCGCGGGCGTGGACGCCTACGGGTCGATCGTGCCGGCGCCCGTGCCGCTGCCGGAGGCGCTGGACCGCGCCGGTGAGCTCCTCGCCGACACGGCCGAACGTGCGCTCGGGATGGTCCTGGTGGGGACGCGGCTCGCGGCGTGAGCGGGCGTCAGCCGCGGTCGGGCACGCAACGGCCGTCCTCGGTACGGTACTTCCACTGCGCACCGTCGCGGACCAGTTCCTTCACGGCGCTCACGAACCGGTCCAGGTGCTCGTCCGGAGTGCCCGCGCCGAAGCTGACCCGGATGGCGCCCCGGGCCTTCTCCCCCGGCTTCGCCTCCGGCGCGCCGCACTCGCCGACGTCCTGCTGGTCGCCGCCCAGCAAGGTGCGCACCAGCGGGTGGGCGCAGAAGAGGCCGTCGCGCACACCGATGCCGTACTCGGCGGAGAGCGCCGCGGCGAAGTGCGAGCTGTTCCAGCCCTCCACCACGAAGGAGATGACACCGACCCGCGGCGCTTCGTCGCCGAACAGGGACAGCACCTTGACCTCGGGCACCTCGGCGAGCCCCTCTCGGACCTTCTCGATCAGGAGCCGCTCCCGGGCGACCAGTGCGTCGAACCCGGCCTCTGCGAGCGCCTTGCAGGCGGAGGCGATCGAGTAGACGCCGATCACGTTCGGGGAACCGGCCTCGTGCCGGGCGGCCGTGGTGTGCCACTCGACGTCCACCCCGCCGTCGGTCCGCCGTGTGACCTTCCGGGAGGCGCCACCGCCCGCCAGGTACGGCTCCGCGTCCTGCAGCCAGTCGGACCGCCCGGCGAGCACACCGGAGCCGAACGGCGCGTACAGCTTGTGCCCGGAGAAGGCCACCCAGTCGACATCCAACTCCCTTACGGACACCGGGAGGTGGGGCGCCAGCTGGGCGGCGTCGAGCACGATGCGGGCGCCGTGGGCGTGGGCGGCGGCGGCGAGCTCCTTCACCGGCCACAGCTCACCGGTCACGTTGGACGCACCGGTGACGCAGACCAGCGCGGGACCGTGGGGGTCGCGGTCGGCGAGCGCGTGCTCCAGGGTCCGCACGGCCTCGGCGGGCGTACGGGGCGCGTTCAGGTACGTCACGCGGGCGTCGCTCCACGGCAGCAACGAGGCATGGTGCTCGGTCTCGAAGACGAACACCTCGCAGCCGGCCGGCAGCGCGGCGGCGAGCAGGTTGAGCGAGTCGGTGGTGGAGCGGGTGAAGACGACCTGGTCGGCGTCCCGGCAGTCGAGGAACTCGTGGACCACGGTCCGGCTGTTCTCGAACAGGTCCGTGGACAGCTGGGAGAGGTAGCCGGCCCCGCGGTGCACGCTGCCGTAGTACGGGGCGTACGCGGCCACGTCGTCCCAGACGCGCTGAAGCGCGGGGGCGCTGGCCGCGTAGTCGAGGGCGGCGTAGCCGACTTCACCGCCGGTGACGAGCGGAACGGTGACGTCCCGGCCGAGGACCGGCAGCGGGGCGCAGAGGGACAGGTCGGAGGTGGTGGCGACAGACATGGCGAACTCCCGTACGGGCAGGCGAAAACGGTGCGTCGACGCAGCACAGGGCGGAGCACCGCTGGAGAAAAGGGTGACCGGAGAAGGGGCTGGGATGCCCTATCGCATTCGCTTGCTCACGAGACTGCTCCCTTGAGGACCAGGACCCCAGGGACACGGCATTCGACGATGCCGCGGGGGTCCGCGCTTGCCGCAGACCTCGCTGCCTGCGGCCTGGTCTTCACCCGGGGCACCCCGCCACGGACGGAGGGTTGCCGGACAGCGGGCCGGGGCCGTAATCGCTGTCACTCATGACCTTGGGACGCATCCTGCCATACGTCTCGCATGACGCAAGGGCGCGGTCCACGATCCGGACCGCGCCCTTGCGTCATGCGTGCGGCGGCGTCATGCGTTGCCGCGCCCTTGCCGCGTCATGCGTTGCTGGCCGCCACCCAGCGCTCCAGCGCCGCCCGCGCCGCACCCGAGTCGATCGACTGGGCCGCCCGGGCGACCCCGGCCGCGAGCTGCTCGTTCAGCGTGCCGTCCGTCGGCTCCAGGGCCGCGAGCGCCGCCGCCGAGTTGAGCAGCACCGCGTCCCGTACGGGGCCGGTCTCGCCGCCCAGCAGCCGGCGCGCCACATCGGCGTTGTACGAGGCGTCGGCGCCGCGCAGCGCCTCGACGGGCACGAGCTCGATGCCGATGTCCCGCGGGTCGAACCGGTCCTCGCGCACCGCGCCGTCCCGTACCACCCACACCCGGGACGTCGCGGTCGTCGTCAGCTCGTCGAGGCCGTCGTCGCCGCGGAAGACGAGCGCGGAGGAGCCGCGGTCGGCGAGCACACCGGCCAGGATGGGCGCCATCCGCTCGTCGGCGACACCGGTGGCCTGCGCCTTGACCTGCGCCGGGTTGGTCAGCGGGCCCAGGAAGTTGAACGTGGTGCGGATGCCCAGCTCCTTGCGGGCTGCGGCCACGTGCCGCAGCGCGGGGTGGAACTTCACGGCGAAGCAGAAGGTGATCCCGGCCTCTTCGGCCACCTGGGCAACCCGCTGCGGAGTGAGCTCCAGATTGACGCCGAGCTTCTCCAGGACGTCGGACGCGCCGCTCGCGGAGGACGCGGCGCGGTTGCCGTGCTTGACGACCTTCGCGCCCGTGCCTGCCACGACGATCGCGGACATGGTGGAGATGTTGACCGTCCTGGCGCCGTCACCGCCCGTGCCGACGATGTCGACGCTCGGGCCGGGCACGTCGATCAGGTTGGCGTGCCGGTACATGGTCCGTACGAGTCCGGAGATCTCCTCGACCGTCTCCCCCTTGGCGCGCAGGGCGACGGCGAAGCCCGCGATCTGGGCGTTGGTGGCCTCGCCGCTGAGGATGCGGTCCATGGCCCACGCGGTGGCCTCGGCGCTCTGGTCGCGGTTCTCGAGGAGGGCGTTCAGGACGCTGGGCCAGGTGGGGGTCCCCCCGGACGGAGTCTGGGGGAGGGCCAGCCCGCTGTCGCCGCCGACCGGGGTCACAACGTTCATGGTCCACTCCTGGGTCCACAAGCCAATAGGGATGGTTCCACCCTATCCAGCCCCGGGGACGGCGAAGAGCCCCGTCCAGCGAATGGACGGGGCTCTTCGCCTGGCTGCGCCGGGAGGTGATCCCAGCCGTGGCGACGTATCAGCTCAGGTGATCAGTGGTGGCCGTGGCCGCTGGTGATCTCCTTGTACTCCTCGACGGTCGCCTTGGGGATCTGCGTCCCCTCGCCGTAGTAGCCCTTGCTGAGCCTGGCGCGCAGCTTCTCCCTGCGCGTCACCTTGCGCCGGACGCCGTTCTCGTCCACCTCGGGGCCGATCTCGGCGGGCTCGTACTGCTCGTGCGCGGTCAGCTTGTACCGGTCGCCCTGCGCCAGCGGCTCGTGGACCTCGACGAACTCACCGTGCGGCAGACGCTTGATGATGCCGGACTCGCGTCCGTGCAGCACCTTGTCCTTGTCGCGCCGCTGCAGACCCAGGCAGATCCGCCTGGTGATGACGAACGCGAGAACCGGTCCGACGAAGAACGTGATGCGCACGAACCAGGTGATCGCGTTGATCGACATGTGGAAGTGCGTGGCGAAGATGTCGTTTCCGCCACCCAGCAGCATGATCACGTAGGCGGTCACCCAGGCGACGCCCAGCGCGGTGCGCGTCGGAGCGTTGCGCGGGCGGTCCAGGATGTGGTGCTCGCGCTTGTCGCCGGTGATCCACGACTCGATGAACGGGTACACCGCGAGCGCCCCGAGCATGAGGCCGAAGAGGACCAGCGGGACGAACACCCCCAGGGCCAGGGTGTGGCCCCACAGGTTGATCTCCCAGCCCGGCATCACCCGGACCAGCCCCTCCGCGAAGCCCATGTACCAGTCGGGCTGGGCGCCGGTCGAAACCATGTCCGGCCGGTACGGGCCGAGGGCCCACACCGGGTTGATCGTGAACAGGCCGGCGATGATCGCGATGACACCGAAGACCAGGAAGAAGAAACCTCCGGCCTTGGCCATGTAGACCGGCAGCAGCGGCATGCCGACGACGTTCTTGTTCGTACGGCCGGGGCCCGCGAACTGCGTGTGCTTGTGGTAGAAGACCAGGATCAGGTGCGCCACCACGAGCCCGAGCATGATGCCCGGCAGCAGCAGGATGTGGATCGAGTAGAACCGCGCGACCATGTCGTGGCCGGGGAACTCGCCGCCGAACAGGAACATCGAGATGTAGGTGCCGACGATCGGCGTCGCCAGGATCGCGCCCTGCGTGAAGCGGACACCGGTGCCGGAGAGCAGGTCGTCCGGGAGCGAGTAACCGGTGAAGCCGGTGAACATACCCAGGACGAAGAGCAGGAAGCCGAACAGCCAGTTGATCTCACGCGGCTTGCGGAACGCGCCGGTGAAGAACACGCGCATCATGTGCACGAACATCGCCGCGAGGAAGATCAGCGCTGCCCAGTGGTGGATCTGCCGGATGAGCAGACCGCCGCGGACGTCGAAGCTGATGTCCAGGGTCGAGGCGTACGCCTCGGTCATGCGGATGCCCTGCATCGGCACGTACGAGCCGTGGTACTCGATCTCGTTCATGCTCGGGTGGAAGAACAGCGTCAGATACACACCCGTGAGGATGATGATGATGAAGCTGTAGAGCGCGATCTCGCCCAGCATGAAGGACCAGTGGTCCGGGAAGATCTTCCGCATGTTGGCCTTGGCCAACGAGTAGATCCCGAGCCGGCCGTCCGCCCAGTCGGCGACCCGCTCACCGGCGGGCGCCTTCTTCTGCGTTTCTGTCTGTGTACTCATCCGCGCTCCCAGAAAGACGGACCGACGGGCTCTTCGAAGTCGCCGAGCGCCTCGAGGTTGCCCTCGGCGTTCACACCGATACGCAGCTGCGGAAGCGGGTGACCGGCCGGACCGAAGATGACGCGGGCGCCGTCGGAGAGGTCGAAGGTGGACTGGTGGCACGGGCAGAGGACGTGGTGCGTCTGCTGCTCGTACAGGCTGATCGGGCAGCCGACGTGGGTGCAGATCTTCGAGTAGGCCACGATGCCCTCGTGGGACCACTCGAGCTCCTGCTTGTCCTTGATGTCCTCCGGCTGGAGACGGACGATCATCAGGGCGGCCTTGGCGATCTCGGTGTTGAAGTTGTGGTCGCTCTCCTCCAGGCCCTCGGGCATGGCGAAGGTCAGCGAACCGACCGCGACGTCCTCGGGACGCAGCGGCTCGTTCGTGTTCATGTTGATGAGCTGCTTGCCCTTGGCCCACAGGGTGTTGCGCAGCTTGTCCTCGGGCAGCGGGCCCAGTTCACGCAGCAGCACGACGCCGGAGAGCGGCACCATGGCCAGCGCGCCGAACATGGTGTTGCGGATCAGCTTGCGCCGACCGATGGCGGACTCCCGCGCACCGTCCGCGAAGTCGGCCATGACCTTGGCCTTGACCTCGGGAGCGGCCTCGATCGCGTGCCGGTCGTCGGCGACCTCCACGTCGGACATCAGGGTGCGCGCCCAGTGGACGGCGCCCGCGCCGATGCAGAAGAGCGCGAGACCCAGCGTCACGCCCAGCGAGAAGTTCAGCGCGCTGATGTGACCGAACGGCCAGATGTACACGATCTTGTCGACCGGGAGAATCACGAACGCGGCGATGAAGCCGACCGTCGCGAGCATCGACAGCGTGAACAGAAAGGCGACGGCACGCTCGGAGCGCTTGGCGGCACGCTCGTCGATGTCCTGGATGCGCGGCTTGTGGGCCGGCAGTCCCGGGTCGGCGAACGGCTCGTCGTGGCGCTGTGCGACGGCGGTGGTGCCACCGTGGGCCGCGTCGTGCGCGGCGCCCTGCTCTGCGGGCAGGTTCTCTTCTGGAATGTCTTGGCTACTCATGACTTCTTGGCCTTAGCGGTGTGGGCCGCGACCCAGATGGCAACAGCGATCAGCGAACCGAGACCGAAGATCCAGCCGAAGAGACCCTCACTGACGGGGCCCAGGCCGCCCAGCGCGAAACCGCCGGGGGTCGGCGTCTCGTCGCCGTTCACGGTCTTGACGTACGCGATGATGTCCCGCTTCTGCTGCTCGGGCATCGTGGTGTCGGGGAAGGAGGGCATGTTCTGCGGGCCGGTCTGCATGGCCTCGTAGAGGTGCTTCGGGCTGACGCCCTCCAGGCTCGGGGCGTACTTGCCCTCGGTCAGCGCGCCGCCCTCGCCGGTGAAGTTGTGGCACTGGGCGCAGTTGTTGCGGAACAGTTCGCCACCCTTGGCGATGTCCGCGCCCTCGGGGCTGTACTGCTTCTCGGTCGGCGTGATCGGACCGGCGCCCAGGGAGGCGACGTACGCCGCGAGCTGGTCGATCTCGGCCTGCGAGTACACGACCGGCTTCTCGGGCACCTGCGCGCCGGGCTGCTGGGCGGGCATACGGCCCGTGCCGACCTGGAAGTCGACAGCGGCCGAGCCGACACCGACCAGGGACGGGCCGTCTGTGGTGCCCTGACCGCCGGTTCCGTGGCAGCTTGCGCAGCCGACGGTGTAGAGCTTCTGCCCCTCCTTGATGGCGAGGGACTGGGCGGTGTCATCGGCCTGCGCCTTGTCCGCGGGTGCGAACGCGGCGTACAGCCCCCCAGTGGCCGCCAGCGCGAGGAGTAGGACGACGACCGCCGCCAGCGGATGGCGTCGTCGTGCGGAGAGCTTTTTCACGGATTACCCCGGTGTCAGGATCTTCTGCGTCGGTGCTTCTGGACTGTGTCTGCTTCAGGCGGTGCCCGCTCGGGACGAACCGCCCGCGCCGATTACTTGATCATGTAGATCGTGGCGAAGAGGCCGATCCAGACGACATCGACGAAGTGCCAGTAGTAGGACACGACGATGGCGGCGGTTGCCTGCTCGTGGGTGAATCTCCTGGCCGCGTAGGTCCTTCCCAGGACCAGCAGGAAGGCGATGAGACCGCCCGTCACGTGCAGGCCGTGGAAGCCGGTGGTCAGGTAGAACACGGAACCGTACGGGCCGGACGAGAGCGACATGCCCGCGTCCCTCACCAGCTCGGTGTATTCCAGGACCTGACCGCCGATGAAGATCGCACCCATGACGAACGTGATGATGAACCACGTCCGGAGCTTCTTCACGTCACCGCGCTCGGCGGCGAAGACGCCGAGCTGGCAGGTGAGGGAGGAAAGCACCAGGATCGTGGTGTTGGTCGCCGAGAACGGGAAGTTCAGGTGTTCCGCCTGAGCCGTCCAGTACTCGGTGCCCGTCACCGATCGCAGGGTGAAGTACATCGCGAAGAGGGCCGCGAAGAACATCAGCTCGGAACTCAGCCAGATGATGGTTCCGACGCTGGTGAGGTTCGGTCGATTGACCGACGGGTGCGCGTGCCCGGTTTCTACTGTCGTTGCTGTCGCCACGACCGACATTATGTCGGTCGCTTATCCCGCCCTCACTCCGGGGGGTGCCGTTCGGAGTGTTCCCACCCTCAACGGGTCTCCCGAGCGGGCCCGAACGGCCCATCGAAGCCCTGTCCGAACCGGTGCTGACAGGCAGTGGGACGGAGTAGCATCCGGCAGACAAGCCTGATCGAACGAGTGCGGAGGAACAATGCAGTCGAGCGCCACGGTCCTTGTCTACAGCGACGACGCGAACACCCGCGAGCAGGTCGGGCTGGCGACCGGCCGCAGGCCCGCCGCGGATGTTCCTCCCGTGCGCATCGTGGAGTGCGCGACGCTGCCCGCCGTTCTCAAGGCCCTGGACGAGGGCGGCATCGATGTGTGCGTGCTGGACGGGGAGACGGTTCCGGCGGGCGGCATGGGCGTGTGCCGGCAGATCAAGGACGAGATCTTCGACTGCCCGCCCGTCCTGCTGCTGATCGGCCGCCCGCAGGACGCCTGGCTGGCCACCTGGAGCCGCGCGGAGGCCGCGGTGACGCTGCCGGTGGAGCCGGTGGAGTTCGCCGCCTCCCTCGCCTCGCTGCTGCGCCGCCGGCTGTCCATCGAAGCCTGACGCGACGGGCCGGTCAGACGGCCGGACGCAGACGGGCCGAGACGGCGGTGACGTGGCCGTTCGAGGCCTCCGAGCCCGGCACCAGAGCGCTGCCCTTGCGCCATTTGTCCCAGGACACGTTCCACTCGCCGAAGCCGTTCCCGAACGTGTCCATCATGTTGCCGTAGCTGTTTATGACCTTGACGATGTCACCCGGACGAACGGTCTCGTAGAACCACTTGGCGTTGGCCATGGACATTCCGGTGCAGCCGTGGCTGACGTTCGCGTAGCCCTGCGAGCCGACGGACCACGGCGCCGCGTGCACGTACTCACCGCTCCAGGTGATGCGTGTCGCGTAGTAGACGGGCAGGTCGTACGACTCGGAACTGCCCGCGGCTATGCCGATGCTGGTGCTGCGCATCCGGACGAAGTACTCCTTGCCCAGCACGACCTTGATGCCGTTGCGGGTTTCGAAGCCGGGCTTGCCGGTGGTCACCGGCATGGTCTTGATCACTTCGCCGTTTTTCATGACCGTCATGGTGTGCGACGCGGCGTCCGTGACGGCTTCCACGTGGTCACCGATGGTGAGCTTGAGCGGCTTGGAACGGCCGCCGTAGAGCTTGCCCGCGACCTTGACGCCGTGGAGGTTGCTCGTGGCGTTCACGACCGCGCCGGTGGGCCAGTACTCCTTGGGCCGGTAGTGCAGGGTCTTGTCGTCGACCCAGTACCAGGCACCTTCCACGACGGGCTTCGACGTGACCTTCAGGGCGCGTTCGACGACCGCCCTGCCCTTGCCGTCGGTGACGGCGAGGCTGAGTTTCGCGGTGATGGGCTGCGCCACGCCGTACGTGCCCGCCTGCGGGCCGAACTCGGCGGTCAGGAACCTCTTCGCGGGCGCCGTCTCGAAGACCAGCGTGCGCAGGCCCGGCGCGCCGTCGTCGTCCTCCGTGGAGACCCTTACGGTGTATTTGGCGCCGGCGGAAAGGGGGGCGGTGGAGCGCCAGCGGACGCCGTCCGCGGCGAGTTCGCCGGCCAGGTAGTGGCCGGCGTCGTCTATGACGGTGACATCCGTGAGGCGGCCGTCGTCGCCCTTCGAGGTGACCTCGAGGGGCTTGTCGGGATCCACCTTCGAGCTGCCCGGCTCGGCGTTGAGGCTCACCTGCTGTCCCGCGTCGTACGGGGCCGCGGACAGCGGATGCCTGTCCGGTTCGCCGCACGCGGTCGCGACCACCCCGAGGGTCACGACCAGCACGGTGCAGCTGACAAAAGCGCGCATGCGAGGCGTCTGGTTCATAACCACACGCTATGAACGGTTGTCAGCCGCGGCGCGCCGGATGACTGCAAACGAGTGGGCCCGGATCACCTCACTGGAGTGAGGTGATCCGGGCCCGTCCCGTGGTCCGCTCAGGCGGTACTACTGGTTCTGGCTCTCACCGCGGTAGTACTCGAAGACCCAGCCGAAAAGGCCGACCAGGATCAGCGGCAGCGAGAAGTACAGCAGCCACCACCCGATCGCCACGCCGAGGAAGGCGAGCGCACCGCCGATTCCCAGCGAGAGCGGCTGCCAGCTGTGCGGGGAGAAGAACCCCACCTCGCCGGCCTCGTCGGCCACGTCGGCTTCCTTGTCGTCCTGCGCCATGGCGTCCACCCGCCTGGCCGTGAAGGCCAGGTAGTAGCCGATCATGACGCTCAGACCGAAGGCCAGGAAGAGCGCGGTGGTACCGGCCGGCTCCTTCGACCAGACGCCGTACAGGATGGCGACGGCGAGGATGAAGACGCCCAGCCAGAGGAACATCTTGCCCTGGATCTTCACTTGCCGGCCTCCTTGCCACCGAACAGCGCGGTGTCCTTCTGCCCGTGGTTCTCGAGCTCCTCCATGGCGGCGATCTCCGGGTGGTGGAGGTCGAACGCCGGGGATTCACTGCGGATGCGGGGCAGGGTGAGGAAGTTGTGCCGCGGCGGCGGGCAGGACGTGGCCCACTCGAGCGAACGGCCGTAGCCCCAGGGGTCGTCGACCTCGATCTTCTTGCCGTACTTCGCCGTCTTCCAGACGTTGTACATGAAGGGGAGGATCGACAGGCCCAGCAGGAACGAGGCGATCGTCGAGATGGTGTTCAGCGCGGTGAAGCCGTCGGCCGCGAGGTAGTCCGCGTAACGACGCGGCATGCCCTCTGCGCCCAGCCAGTGCTGCACCAGGAACGTGCCGTGGAAGCCGATGAACAGCGTCCAGAAGGTGATCTTGCCGAGCCGCTCGTCCAGCATCTTGCCCGTGAACTTCGGCCACCAGTAGTGGAATCCGGCGAACATCGCGAACACCACGGTGCCGAAGACGACGTAGTGGAAGTGCGCGACGACGAAGTACGAGTCCGAGACGTGGAAGTCCAGCGGCGGTGAGGCCAGGATGACGCCCGTCAGGCCACCGAAGGTGAAGGTGACGAGGAAGCCCACCGTCCAGAGCATCGGTGTCTCGAAGGACAACGAGCCCTTCCACATCGTTCCGATCCAGTTGAAGAACTTCACGCCCGTCGGCACGGCGATCAGGAACGTCATGAAGGAGAAGAACGGCAGCAGCACACCGCCTGTGACGTACATGTGGTGCGCCCAGACCGTCACGGACAGACCCGCGATCGCGATCGTCGCACCGATCAGGCCGATGTATCCGAACATCGGCTTGCGGGAGAAGACCGGAATGATCTCCGAGACGATGCCGAAGAACGGCAGGGCGATGATGTACACCTCTGGATGGCCGAAGAACCAGAAGAGGTGCTGCCACAGCAGCGCGCCGCCGTTGGACGCGTCGAAGACGTGCGCCCCGAACTTTCGGTCCGCCTCCAGGGCGAACAGCGCGGCCGCCAGGACCGGGAAGGCGAGCAGGACCAGCACACCGGTCAGCAGCACGTTCCAGGTGAAGATCGGCATCCGGAACATCGTCATGCCGGGAGCGCGCATGCAGATGATCGTGGTGATGAAGTTGACCGAGCCGAGGATCGTGCCGAAGCCGGAGAAGGCCAGACCCATGATCCACATGTCGGCGCCGACACCCGGCGAGCGGACGGCGTCCGACAGCGGGGAGTAGGCGAACCAGCCGAAGTCGGCCGCACCCTGCGGGGTGAGGAAGCCGGCCACCGCGATCAGCGAGCCGAAGAGGTACAGCCAGTACGCGAACATGTTCAGACGCGGGAAGGCCACGTCCGGCGCGCCGATCTGCAGCGGCATGATCCAGTTCGCGAAGCCGGCGAACAGCGGCGTCGCGAACATCAGCAGCATGATCGTGCCGTGCATCGTGAACGCCTGGTTGAACTGCTCGTTCGACATGATCTGCGTGCCCGGCCGGGCCAGTTCGGCGCGCATGAAGAGCGCCATCAGGCCACCGATGCAGAAGAAGAAGAACGACGTGACGAGGTACAGCGTGCCGATCGTCTTGTGGTCGGTGGTCGTCAGCCACTTCACGACGACATTGCCGGGCTGCTTGCGCCTGACCGGCAGCTCGTTCTCGTACGAGTCTTCATCTGCCGCGGCGGCACCCTGGGGTTCGTTGAGGATGCTCACAGTTGGTTCTTCTCCGCATTCCTGGCCGGGTCCGTCTGCTCAATGCCCGACGGGATGAAGCCGGTCTGCCCCTTCTCGGCAAGCTCCTTCAGGTGCTGCTGGTAGCGCTCCGGGGAGACGACCTTGACATTGAAGAGCATCCGGGAGTGGTCGACGCCGCAGAGCTCGGCGCACTTGCCCAGGAAGGTCCCCTCGTCCTTCGGGGTCACCTCGAACACGTTGGTGTGGCCGGGGATGACGTCCTGCTTGAACAGGAAGGGGACCACCCAGAAGGAGTGGATGACGTCACGGGAGGTCAGGATGAACCGGACCTTCTCCCCCTTGGGCAGCCAGAGCGTGGGCCCCGGGTTGCCGGTCTGGGGGTTCCGGGTGCCAGGGATACCGGCGTCGTAGACACCCTCCGCACCCGCGGGGAAGTCGTTGCTGTACGCGTCCGGAATCGCGTTCAGTTCCTTGTTCGCGGCCGCGTCACCGGTCGCCGGGTCCCCGTCCACGTCCTCGAGGTAGTTGAAGCCCCAGCTCCACTGGTAACCGACGACGTTGACCGTGTGGGCCGGCTTGTCGGAGAGAGCGAGGAGCTTCGACTCATCACGTGCGGTGAAGTAGAAGAACACCGAGACGATGATGATCGGGACCACGGTGTACAGCGCCTCGATGGGCATGTTGTACCGGGTCTGCGGAGGGATTTCGACCTTGGTGCGCGTGCGCCGGTGGAAGAAGACGCTCCACAGGATCAGACCCCACACCAGCACGCCCGTGGCGAGCGCAGCCGCCCACGAGCCCTGCCAGAGGGAGAGGATCCGAGGCGCCTCCTCCGTGACGGGGGTTGGCATACCAAGGCGGGGGAAATCCTCCCAGTTGTATGAGCAACCGGAGGCGGTAGCCAGGATCAGGCCCGCAGTCAGCACCTGCGGCAGCTTCCGCCGCATCGGGCGCCGCGACATGGGGGTACCGCCCCCGCCCTTCAGGCGGTGGGGGAGGTCGGAGCCGTTGGGACTCACGTAGCGCCTTCCCGAGAGTCTCGGCCCGCGCGGCCGGCTGCGGCCGTCTCGCTGGTCGGTCGCCGGCCCTGACGCGGGCAGGGGTTTGGATGTTTATGCGGACCAAACCCTACTGGACGCTATTTGGGGTCGCGCGGGGAGGGTGCCCAACGCGCCGCCCGACACCCCGAAGGGGTGGCTGGGCCCTTCGGTGGACGTGAGGAGCGCCCCGGAATGCCCGCTTCCGGCAGGCAACTGACGCTCCCTCTCCTGACCGGGGTTAGCGTGACGACGTGCCCTACTTCGACGCTGCTTCCTCCGCTCCCCTGCACCCCGTAGCCCGCCAGGCCCTGCAGGCTTCCCTCGACGAGGGCTGGGCCGACCCCGCCCGGCTCCACCGCGAGGGGCGGCGCGCCCGGCTGCTTCTCGACGCCGCGAGGGAGGCCGCGGCGGAGGCCGTGGGATGCCGCCCCGACGAGCTCTTCTTCACTCCTTCGGGTACGCACGCGATCCACTCGGGAATCTCCGGAGCCCTCGCGGGCCGTCGGCGCGTCGGCCGCCGTCTTGTCGTCTCCGCGGTCGAGCACTCGGCCGTGCTGCACGCGGCAGCCTCCTGGGAGGCGGCCGGCGGCTCGGTGACCGAGGTCGGCGTGGACCGGCACGGGACGGTGGCCCCCGAGGCATACGCCGCCGAGCTCGACGACACCACCGCGCTGGCCTGCCTGCAGTCCGCCAACCACGAGGTCGGCACCGAGCAGCCGGTGCGCGAGGTGGCGGAGGCGTGTCGGGCCGTGGACGTGCCGCTCCTCGTGGACGCGGCACAGTCCCTGGCCTGGGGGCCGGTGGACGGGCACTGGTCGCTGCTCACGGCGAGCGCGCACAAGTGGGGCGGGCCGGCGGGGGTCGGGCTGCTCGCCGTACGCAAGGGTGTCCGGTTCGCCCCGCAAGGCCCCACCGACGAGCGGGAGTCCGGGAGGTCGCCCGGCTTCCAGAACCTTCCGGCGATCGTGGCGGCGGCGGCCTCCCTTCGTGCCGTACGCGCCGAGGCGGCGGACGAGGCGGCGCGGCTCCGGGCACTGGTCGACCGGATCCGCGGGCGTGTGCCGGAACTGGTACCCGATGTGGAGGTCGTGGGCGATCCGGTACGGCGGCTGCCGAACGTGGTGACGTTCTCGTGTCTCTATGTCGACGGAGAGACCCTTCTGCACGAGCTGGACCGGGCGGGCTTCTCCGTGTCCTCCGGCTCGTCGTGCACGAGCAGCACGCTGATCCCGAGCCATGTGCTGCGGGCGATGGGGGTGCTGTCCGAGGGAAACGTACGGGTCTCCCTGCCGCTCGGCACGTCGGAGGCGGACGTGGACGCCTTCCTGGACGTGCTTCCGGGGGTGGTCCGCCAGGTACGCGAGCGGCTCGGCGCGCCGGCTGGGCCTGCGGGGGCGGCGTCGCCGTCGGGGTCCTGCGCCGAGGGGCCGGGCGCGCCGGAGCCGTCCGCCGGGTCCCTCGTGGTCGACGCGCTGGGCCGCCGGTGCCCGATCCCGGTGATCGAGCTGGCGAAGGTCATCGACGACGTCCCGGTCGGCGGCACGGTGACGGTGCTCTCCGACGACGAGGCGGCACGCCTGGACATCCCGGCGTGGTGCGCGATGCGGGGGCAGGAGTACGTGGGGGAACGGGACGCCGAGGTGGGGGTGGCGTACGTGGTCCGACGGGTGCGGTGACGCCTGGCGGCGGGCTTGAACTTGCCCGTCCCGCCGGGGCGCCGCCCCGAACCCCACGCCTCATACGCCGGCGAGGCTGATTTCGCGGAGCGAAATCCAGCCCGTCCGGGGGGACTCCCCCCTACGCCCAGTGGCGTAGGGGGGAGGACTTCACGCGAAGCGCAGCACGGGCCGGGGCTTGCCCCGGTTCGGGAAGCGGGGTCGCCCCACGGCCGCCAGGCGGGGGAGGGCGGACGGTCGCGCCACGGACGGGGCGCGACCGTCCGCCCTCCCGGGGCGGGGCGCGGCCGCGCCCCGCCGCGCGCGCTGCGTCAGGACAGGTGCTCGCGGACCTCTGAGGCCGCGTCGTCGCCGTAGGCCTTGGTGAAGCGGTCCATGAAGTGGGCGCGCCGCAGGGTGTACTCCTGCGTGCCCAGCGTCTCGATCACCAGCGTCGCCACCATGCAGCCCACCTGCGCCGCACGCTCCATGCCCACGCCCCACGAGAGGCCGGAGAGGAAGCCGGCGCGGAAGGCGTCGCCGACGCCGGTCGGGTCGACCTTGGCGTCCTCCTCCGGGCAGCCGACCTCGATCGGGTCCTCGCCCGAGGCCTCGATGCGGACGCCGCGCGAGCCGAGCGTGGTGACGCGGTGGCCGACCTTGCCGAGGATCTCCTCGTCGGTCCAGCCGGTCTTCGACTCGATGAGGCCCTTCTCGTACTCGTTGGAGAAGAGGTACGCCGCGCCGTCCAGCAGTATCCGGATCTCGTCGCCGCTCATCCGGGCGATCTGCTGCGAGAAGTCCGCGGCGAACGGAATGCCGCGCGAGCGGCACTCCTCCGTGTGGCGGAGCATCGCCTCGGGGTCGTCCGCGCCGATCAGGACGAGCTCGAGGCCGCCGACACGGTCCGCGACCGCCTTCAGCTCGATCTGGCGGGCCTCGCTCATCGCGCCGGTGTAGAAGGAACCGATCTGGTTGTGGTCGGCGTCGGTGGTGCACACGAAACGGGCGGTGTGCAGTACCTCGGAGATACGGACGGAGGCCGTGTCCACACCGTGGCGGTCGAGCCAGGCCCGGTACTCGTCGAAGTCCGAGCCCGCCGCGCCGACCAGGATCGGACCGGTGCCCAGCTGACCCATGCCGAAGCAGATGTTCGCCCCGACTCCGCCCCTGCGCACATCGAGCGTGTCGACCAGGAAGGAGAGGGAGACCGTGTGCAGCTGGTCCGCGACCAGCTGGTCGGCGAATCGGCCGGGGAAAGTCATGAGGTGGTCGGTGGCGATGGAGCCGGTGACTGCGATACGCACGGTGAGGCGCTCCTGAGGCGGGGTGGCAGTGTCACTTCACGCTACCGGGTCCTGCCCGGTGCCCACGCGCGGAAACTACCCGATAGTAGGGCTTTTTCCTGGACTCCCCGGTGCATACGGTGCGCCTATGAGGAAGCACGTTGCCGCGTTCGAGCCGCGCAAGCAGCCGGATCCGCGGGAATCCGAGATGAGCCTGGCCCTGCTTCGCGGCGACTGCGCCAGGATGGCTCCACACTGGGTCGTACCGGCGGCAGCGGCGCCCGCGCCCGTGCACCCGTCCCTCATCCACGGCGTCGTGGTACCTCCCGCCTCCGCGCGGCTGGTGGACGCGATGTCCGACTACGGCGACTGACGCCGGCCACAGCCGCCGGCCACTGACGCCGGGGAAGAGGCGAAGGGAACCACGCGCTCCCCCGCTCCGTCCCACCCGTGTCCTCCGCAGCAGGAGGCACGAGACAAGGAGCGATGCGGTGAGCAGCACCGAGAACACGCATGACAGTCCCCGCCATCGGCGTTCCCCGCTTGTCGTCGCCTCGGTGGCGGCCGCGGTGCTGGTGGCCGGCGGTGGCGGTGCGTACTTCGCGACCTCAGGCTTCAGCGGGAACGGCGCGGGTGACGCCGGAAGCGGCGCGCCCGGAGGCGGAAAGCAGCCGCCGATGCTCGCCCTGGATCTCGGCGGACCCGGAACCGAGCGGGGTATCGCCCCGGGCGAGCCCGACCCGACCGGTGGCGGCGTCGTCTACCGCGCCGAGGGCGACCTGCCGGAGGGACCCGGCCGTGCGGCCGTGCACCGGGCGGCGGGGGCGGTCACGCAGGACGAGGTGACCCGTCTGGCCAAGGCGCTCGGCGTGCAGGGCACCCCGCAGCTCGAGGGGTCGGCCTGGAAGATCGGGCCAACCAAGGACGGCCAGGGGCCGATGCTGCAGGTCAACAAGGACGCTCCGGGCACCTGGACGTTCGCGCGGTTCGGGCCGGCGCCCGGCGGCGACAACTGTCTCAAGGGCAAGTCCTGCCCCTCGGGCGGTGGGGGCGAGCCCGGTCCGCCCGTCAGCGAGGCCGAGGCCAGGAAAGCCGCCGCCCCGGTGCTCGAGGCGGTGGGTCAGGGTGACGCGAAGCTGACCGCCGGCCAGCTGATGGGCGCGGTACGGGTGGTGAACGCGAACCCCGTCGTCAGCGGCCTGCCGACGTACGGCTGGACGACCGGCGTCCAGGTCGGGGCCGATGGAACCGTCGTCGGCGGCAGCGGCCAGCTGAAGAAGCCCACGAAGGGCGACACATATCCCGTGATCTCCGCCGACGAGGCGGTACGGCAGCTGAACGAGGCGGGCAAGGGCACCGGCCGCGCCGGCATCGGCGGATGCGCGACTCCCGTCCCGCACGGCGACCAGCCGGACGGCGAGATCAAGCTGGACGGCGAGATCAAGCCGGACGCGCCCTGCGAGCCGGAGAGCTCCCCGGCCGAGCCGGAGCGCCTGACGATCGGCAAGGCCGTCTTCGGACTCGCGGCGCAGTACGTGGACGGGCGGCAGGCGCTGGTGCCCTCCTGGCTGTTCGAGGTGAAGGCCAAGGACGGGAACCAGCCATTCACCGTGACGCACCCGGCGGTGGAGGAGCGGTTCGTCAAGAGCGCGGAGCCGCCGATGAAGGACGTCGCCCCGACCGACCCGGCCGACCCGGCCGACCCGGCCGACGGGCAGTCGGGGCCCGCCCAGATCTCGTACAGCGTGGACGGCCGGACGCTGAAGGTCACGTTCTGGGGCGGCGTGTGCAGCACCTACGAGGCGAAGGCGACCGAGAGCGGCGACACGGTGAAGGTGCGGATCGTCGAGACGAATCCGGACCCGAAGCGGGTCTGCATCATGCTGGCCAAGGAACTGACGGAATCCGTGACGCTCGACAGGCCGCTGGACGACCGCAAGGTCGTCGACGCGGGCACCGGCAAGGCGCTGCCGCGCAAGGGATAGCGAGTGCCCTGACACACGCCGAAGGCGGCGGTCCCGGGTCGGGATCGCCGCCTTCGGCGTAAGCAGCAGGACTCCTAGCTGAAGGAGTCGCCGCAGGCGCAGGAACCCGTGGCGTTCGGGTTGTCGATGGTGAAGCCCTGCTTCTCGATGGTGTCGACGAAGTCGATCGAGGCGCCGCCCAGGTACGGGGCGCTCATGCGGTCGGTGACGACCTTGACGCCGTCGAAGTCCTTGACGACGTCGCCGTCGAGCGAGCGCTCGTCGAAGAACAGCTGGTAACGCAGGCCGGAGCAGCCACCGGGCTGAACCGCGACGCGCAGGGCCAGGTCTTCCCGGCCTTCCTGGTCCAGCAGGGCCTTGACCTTGGCCGCGGCGGCGTCGGACAGGAGGATGCCGTCGCTCACGGTGGTGGTCTCGTCCGATACGGACATCTGCTTCTCTCCCGGGTTGTGCGGACTGCTTGCCGACGGTGCAACCGGTGTGGCCGCGGATTCATTCCGGACCGGCTCGTCTCTCCTCTTCATGCTCGCACACCGGGCCGCCGACAGGCACCGACCTGTCGACAGGGGGTGCGTCACATAGACGCTATGGCCGTCGTCAAAGTGACGTGAAGCGGTTATGATAGATAGCGTCAAATAGACGAGAAGGTCTCTGCCAGACGAAGAAAGGGTGCGTGACGTGACCACCGCCCAAACCAGCCCCGAGTTCGACGTGTCGCCGACGCCGCTCGCCCTGCTGCTGCTCGGCCGGGAGGCCGACCCGCGGAGCGAGCGCGGAGTGGAGTGCCCCGGCGACCTGCCGTCGCCGTCCGACCCGGACCTTGTGGAGCGTGCCCGCGCGGCGAAGGAGAAGCTCGGCGAGAAGGTCTTCGTCCTGGGCCACCACTACCAGCGTGACGAGGTCATCCAGTTCGCCGACGTCACCGGCGACTCGTTCAAGCTGGCGAAGGACGCCGCCGCCCGGCCGGAGGCCGAGTACATCGTCTTCTGCGGTGTGCACTTCATGGCCGAATCGGCGGACATCCTGACCTCCGACGACCAGCAGGTCGTCCTGCCCGACCTGGCGGCCGGCTGCTCCATGGCCGACATGGCCACGGCCGAGCAGGTCGCGGAGTGCTGGGACGTACTCACGGAGGCCGGCATCGCCGATCAGGTCGTGCCCGTCTCGTACATGAACTCCTCCGCCGACATCAAGGCCTTCACCGGCAAACACGGCGGCACGATCTGTACGTCGTCGAACGCGAAGCGCGCACTGGACTGGGCCTTCGAGCAGGGTGAGAAGGTGCTCTTCCTGCCGGACCAGCACCTGGGCCGCAACACCGCCGTCCGCGACATGGGGATGTCCCTCGAGGACTGCGTCCTCTACAACCCCCACAAGCCGAACGGCGGCCTGACGGCCGAGGAGCTGCGCTCGGCCAAGATGATCCTGTGGCGCGGCCACTGCTCGGTGCACGGCCGGTTCTCGCTGGACTCGGTCAACGACGTGCGCGAGCGCATCCCGGGCGTGAACGTGCTGGTGCACCCGGAGTGCAAGCACGAGGTCGTCGCCGCCGCGGACTACGTGGGCTCGACCGAGTACATCATCAAGACGCTGGAGGCGGCCCCGGCCGGCTCGAAGTGGGCGATCGGCACGGAGCTCAACCTGGTCCGTCGCCTGGCGAATCGTTTCGCGGAAGAGGGCAAGGAGATCGTCTTCCTCGACAAGACGGTCTGCTTCTGCTCGACGATGAACCGCATCGACCTGCCGCACCTGGTGTGGACGCTGGAGTCGCTGGCCGAGGGGAACCTCGTCAACCGCATCCAGGTCGACAGGGAGACGGAGAGCTTCGCGAAGCTGGCACTCGAGCGGATGCTGGCGCTGCCGTAGCCCCTGTCCCGGGGGGCGCTGCCCCCCGGGACCTCGCGCCTGGTGCTGTGACCGGAAAGGTTTGCCGGAAAGCTCGCGGCGTCCGGTGCGGTGCATCGCAAGGCGGAGGATCTCCCGCGTACTGGATGTACTTGGGTGATGCGACAACGCAGCGAGGTGCCGTGCCGGGCGTCGCGAGCCGGTGAACCTTGCCGGTCACAGCACTAGACCTCCCGCTACGGCCTGGCGGCCGTGTGGGAATCCGTCGGCGGGACGTGAACTTGCCGGTCCGCTCGGGGCTCCGCCCCGAACCCCGTGCCTCGAACGCCGGACGGGCTGACGTCTCTCTTCTGTGGCGTGCACGGGGACGGGCAGAGTCAGGTGCCCACCCCTACACCTTCGGCCACGCGGAGGGGGGCGATCCGTAGACCGCAGGTCCCGTTCCTTATGCCGCACATACCGCAGCCGGAGTACCGCTCGCCCGGACTCACTCCGCCCTTGGACGTACCAGCCCCGACTCGTACGCGGTGACCACCAGCTGAGCGCGGTCGCGGGCGCCGAGCTTGGCCATCGCGCGGTTCACATGGGTCTTGACCGTGAGGGGGCTGACCTCGAGCCGTTCCGCGATCTCGTCGTTGGAGTGCCCGCCGGCCACCAGGACCAGCACCTCGCGCTCGCGCACGGTGAGCGCCGACAGCCGCTCGGAGTACGGCTCGCGGTCGTCCTGCGTGCCCCCGCCCTGCGCGAGGAACGTGGCGATCAGTCCCTTCGTCGCCGCCGGCGACAGCAGTGCCTCGCCCGCAGCGGCGATACGGATGGCACTGAGCAGCTCGTCCGGCTCGGCGCCCTTGCCGAGGAAGCCGGAGGCACCGGCCCGCAGCGACTGCACGACGTACTCGTCCACCTCGAAGGTGGTCAGCATGACAACCCGTACGTGTGACAGCTCGGGGTCCGCGCTGATCATCCGAGTGGCGGCGAGCCCGTCCGTGCCGGGCATCCGGATGTCCATCAGCACCACATCGGCCCGCTCGGAGCGGGTCAGCGCGACGGCCTGGGCGCCGTCCGCCGCCTCGCCGACCACCTCCATGTCCGGCTCGGAGTCCACGAGGACCCTGAAGGCGCTGCGCAGCAGAGTCTGATCGTCGGCGAGCAGCACCCGGATCGTCATGTGTCCTCTCCCGCGCGGGCACTCCGCGCCTCCAGCGGCAGTATCGCCTGCACCCGGAAGCCGCCTCCGTAGCGGGGGCCCGCGGTGAGGGTGCCGCCGAGCGCGATCACGCGTTCGCGCATGCCGATCAGGCCGTGGCCGCCGCCGTCCGAGGGGGCGGCGGCGTCGACCGGACCGTCATCGACGACGGGACCGTTGTCGATGACAGTGACCTCCAGCCTCGAGCCCACCCGCACCACGCTCACCTCGGCCCTGGCCTCCGGGCCCGCGTGCTTCTGCACATTGGTCAGCGCCTCCTGGATGATCCGGTACGCGGCGAGGTCGACGGCGGCGGACGGCATCGCGGAGTCGTCGGCAAGGGCGACCTCGACGGGGAGGCCGGCGTGCCGGAAGGTGGTGACCAGTTCGTCGAGGACGGCGAGTCCGGGGGCCGGTTCGGTGGGCGCCTCGGGGTCTCCCGACTGGCGCAGCAGCCCGACCGTGGCGCGCAGCTCGTTCAGCGCGGAGCGGCTGGCCTCCCGTACGTGGGCGAGGGCCTCCTTGGCCTGGTCGGGCCGCTTGTCCATGACATGCGCGGCGACTCCGGCCTGGACGTTGACGAGCGCGATGTGGTGCGCGACGACGTCGTGCAGATCGCGGGCGATCCGCAGCCGCTCCTCCGCGACCCGGCGCCCTGCTTCCTCCTCACGGGTCCGTTCGGCGCGCTCGGCCCGCTCCCTGATGGCGTCGACGAAGGCGCGGCGGCTGCGCACGGCGTCGCCCGCGGCGGCGGCCATACCGGTCCAGGCGAAGATGCCCAGGTTCTCCTGCGTGTACCAGGGGCTCGAGCCGAAGAACATCGCGGAGCCCGTCAGCACCGCCATCGTCAGCAGACCGACCCGCCAGGTGGTGGGACGGTCGGTACGGGCGGCGACGGTGAACAGGGCGATGACGGCGCTCATCGCGACGGGTGCGGCCGGGTCGCCCGCGACGAGCTCGACGACGGACAGCGCGCCGGTGACCATGAGCACGACCATCGGATCGCGGCGGCGGAAGACGAGCGCGGCGGCGGCGACCACTATCAGAACGATGCTGCGCAGGTCGGGGCTGCGGGTACCGAAGGTGGGGCCGTGCGGGCCGTTGGGCTCGGCGAACGAGCCGGCGACCATGGCGATCAACGCGGCGACGGCCAGGGCGCCGTCGAACGCGAGGGGGTGCTCGCGCAGCCAGCGGCGGGTGCGGTCGTAGCGGGCGGCGAGTGAGGTCACGTCGGGCAACGTTACGGCGTGAGCGGTGGCTGCCGCGCGGGGCTGCCCCCCACCCCGCCGCTTTCCGGAACCGCGGGCTCCGCCCTCGGACGACCGCGCGGCACGAAGCGCCGTACGGGGTCCGGGGGCTTGCCCCCGTGCCGTGCTGAAGTGCCGGGCGCGTCAGGCCGTGGGCGCGTCCGGCGCCGGGATCAGACCGTCGTCGCCGAGGAGTTCCCGGACCTCCTCCAGCGTCGCCTCCTCGGCAGGGAGGATCAGGCCGGACGGTTCCAGGGAAGCGTCGGGCAGCGGCTCACCGAGAGCGCGGACCTTCTCGAGCAGCGCCTGCAGGGTCCGGCGGAAGCCGGGCCCGTCGCCGCTCTCCATCTCCGCGAGCAGTTCGTCGTCGAGCTTGTTCAGCTCGGGGAGGTGGCTCTCGGCCACCTCCAGCTGACCCTCCCCCATGATCCGTACGATCATGACGAGTCCTTACTGCTGGTCGAAACCGCTTGTCACTGCTTGTCGAACTTGTGCGGGCTGCTCTGCTGCTGCGCGGCGTCCTCGGCGCCTGTGGCGCCGCCTTCGATGGCCTGCTTCGAAGCCGGTCCACCGGCCAGTTCCGCCTTCATGCGCTGGAGCTCCAGCTCGACGTCCGTACCTCCGGAGAGGCGGTCCAGCTCGGCCTGGATGTCGTCCTTCGCCAGTCCCGACTGGTCGTCGAGGGCGCCTGACGCGAGCAGCTCGTCGATCGCGCCGGCCCGCGCCTGGAGCTGGGCGGTCTTGTCCTCGGCCCGCTGGATCGCGACGCCGACATCGCTCATCTCCTCCGAGATGCCGGAGAACGACTCCGCGATCCTGGTCTGCGCCTGGGCCGCGGTGTAGGTGGCCTTGATGGTCTCCTTCTTCGTGCGGAAGGCATCGACCTTCGCCTGCAGCCGCTGTGCGGCGAGGGTCAGCTTCTCCTCCTCGCCCTGCAGCGTCTGGTGCTGCGTTTCGAGGTCGGTGACCTGCTGCTGGAGCGCGGCGCGGCGCGAGAGCGCCTCGCGCGCCAGGTCCTCGCGGCCGAGCGCCAGAGCCTTGCGGCCCTGGTCCTCGAGCTTGGAGGACTGTCCTTGGAGCTGGTTCAGCTGCAGCTCGAGGCGCTTGCGGGAGGTCGCCACATCGGCGACACCGCGGCGCACCTTCTGGAGCAGCTCCAGCTGCTTCTGGTACGAGTAATCGAGGGTCTCGCGCGGATCCTCGGCCCGGTCGAGGGCCTTGTTCGCCTTCGCGCGGAAGATCATCCCCATACGCTTCATGACACCGCTCATGGGCTTCGCGCGCCCCCTTCTGACGGACTACGGCTTCAGCACTCCAACAGAACCCAGCGTACGGGCCCTGCATCCATTACCGCACTGTTCGGACGCGGATGCGCTCATCCCCAAGGACGACTGCGCACGGCCCTGATCCGGCGCAAGGAGTAGATGGCCGTCAGGGAGCTGTGCACGGCGTCCCGTTCTGTCCGGTACGGACGCACGCCGTTGCGGGATCGTTCCCCACAAGGGTGGGGTCCATGCCCGGCACCCCGTACCCTTGGGTTTTGTGTTCCGTAGCCGTTCCAAGGAAGAGAAGGCCCCCACCGGCAAGGTGACGGCGGACCTCTCCAAGCAGCCCCGCGACCCCGAGGCCCCCAAGGGCCGCCCGACGCCGAAGCGCAGTGAGGCACAGGGCCAGCGCCGCCGTGCCTCCAGCGGTGCGCCGCTGGACCGCAAGGAGGCGATGAAGCGCCAGCGCGAGGCCCGCCGTGCGGACCTGGCGAGACAGCGCGAGGCCCTCGCCAGCGGCGACGAGCGTTACCTGCCGGCCCGTGACAAGGGCCCGGTGCGGCGCTTCGTGCGCGACTTCGTCGACTCCCGCTTCTGCATCGCCGAGTTCTTTCTGCCGCTCGCGGTGGTGATCCTGGTCCTCAGCATGGTCCGGGTCACGCAGCTGCAGAATGTGGCGCTGCTGCTCTGGCTGGGCGTCATCGTGCTGATCGTCGTCGACTCGATCGGTCTGGTGATCCGGCTCAAGAAGCAGCTCAAGGAGCGCTTCCCGAACGAGCCGAAGCGCGGCGCCGTCGCCTACGGCCTGATGCGTACGCTCCAGATGCGTCGGCTGCGCCTGCCCAAGCCGCAGGTCAAACGCGGAGAGCGGCCCTGAGCACCGATTCCTTGCAGCCGTCCGGTTTCACTGCCGAGGCGTCTGCGAACTGGCTGGCCGGTGCGGGCGGGCTGCGCAACACCGTCCGCCAGGAGCTCGTGGCCCGTCAGCTCGAGGAGCAGATCACCGCGCGCTATCCGGTCGGCCAGCGGCTGCGTGTACTCGATGTCGGCATGGGCCAGGGCAAGCAGGCCCTGCGACTGGCACGGGCCGGTCACACGGTCACCGGCCTGGAGTCCGACGCGGTGATGCTGAAGGCCGCCCGCGACGCGCTCGCGGGCGAACCGGCCGGTATCCGGGAGCGGGTCCGGCTCGTGGAGGGTGACGGCCGGGACACCGGCGTGCACTTCCTGCCGGGCAGCTTCGACGTGGTGCTGTGCCACGGGGTGCTGATGTACGTCGAGGAGCCGGACGCGCTGCTCGCGGGCCTGGCCCGGATGCTGGCACCCGGCGGTCTGCTCTCGCTGCTCGTACGCAACGGCGACGCGCTCGCCATCCGGCCGGGGACGGCCGGCGACTGGCAGACGGCGCTGGATGCCTTCGGGACGGACACCTACACCAACCGGCTGGGGCTGAAGGTACGGGCCGACCGGCTGGAGGCGCTGACGGCGACGCTGGCGGGGATCGCCGCGCCGCTGCACACCTGGTACGGGGTGCGTATCTTCACCGACAACGTGGGCAACGAGGTCGAGCTCCCGGCCGCTCAGGAGCTGGAGCGCGTGCTGGCGCTGGAGGAGAAGGCCGGCCGCACCGACCCGTACCGCCGGGTGGCGGCGCTGCTGCACCTGTGCGGAGTGCGGCGGAACTGACCGGTCGGCGTCTCGGTCGGCATCTCGTTCTGCACTCCGCTCGACAGGGCGCTCGGCACCGTGCTCGACATCGAGGTCGCGTCGCGAGAGGGGGCGTCGTCGGCGCCCCTGATCGGCGGCGTACCGCGGGCACCGACGCGACGGCAAAAGGGATACTCCGGGCATGTACGCATCCCCCCGCCCCGGTCGGCCGGCACGCCGGCTGCTGCTGCCCGCGACCGCGGCGCTCTGCGTGATCACCCTCTCGATGGGCTGCTCCCCCGTCTCCGGGCCCGCACCGGCGTCCTCCACCGGGCCGACGGCACACGCCCCCGTTCCCGTCGCCGCGAGCAAGCTGGAGGACGACTACCGCGCGGTCATCAGGAACGTGCTGCCGTCCGTCGTCCAGATCGAGGCCGGGGAGAGTCTCGGCTCCGGCATCGTCTACGACGACAAGGGCCACATCGTCACCAACGCGCACGTGGTGGGCCGGGCCATGGAGTTCACGGTCACCGTCGCCACCGGTGAGCAGCCGCTGACCGCCTCCCTGGTGTCGGCGTTTCCCGAGCAGGACCTCGCCGTGATCAAGCTCCGGTCGGTACCGCCGGGGCTGCGGGCGGCCCGGTTCGGCGGCTCGTCCGAGGTCGCCGTCGGCCAGATCGTCCTCGCGATGGGGTCCCCGCTCGGCCTGTCGAGCAGCGTCACCCAGGGCATCGTCTCCGCGGTCGGCCGCACGGTGAGCGAAAGCGGTGAGGGCGGCGGGACCGGGGTGACGCTCGGCAACATGGTGCAGACGTCGGCGGCGATCAATCCCGGCAACAGCGGCGGCGCGCTCGTGAACCTGAGCAGCGAGATCATCGGCATCCCGACGCTGGCCGCGTCCGACCCCGGCCTCGAGGGCAGCGCGGCGCCGGGTATCGGCTTCGCGATCCCCGCCTCGATGGTGAAGAAGGTCGCCGACCAGATCATCAAGTACGGCGACGTGCGGGACTCGGGCCGGGCGGCTCTCGGCATCACCGGCCGTACCGTGCTGGACGACGACTACCGCCCGGCCGGGGTGGCCGTGGTCTCCGTGATGAGGGGCGGCGCGGCGGAGCGGGCGGGCCTGCGGCCGGGAGACATCATCACCAGGGTCGGCAGCACGGAGATCACCACGATCACGTCCCTGGCGGAGGCGCTGGCATCGCGGCAGCCCGGCGAGAAGGTGTCCGTGACCGTGGAACGAGCGGGCAGCGAGCGGACGGTCGAGGTCACGCTCGGGGAGATCTGATCCCAAAGGTGACCAGCCGCCCGAAGACACACCGGGGGCGCTGCGCCACGCGGCGCAGCGCCCCCGGCGCCGAGGGTCAGGACTCGTGGAGGCTCATCGGGCCGTAGATCTTCGCGCCGTCCTCCGAGAGGACGACCTGGTCCGCGCCGCCCTCCTGGAGCTGCTTCCAGTACTCGCCGATCCAGGACTCCGCGTCGCCCTGCGTCGTGAACTCCTCCGGCTCCACCGCCGGCTGGACCTCCGTACCGTCCGACTTCTCGAACCGCCACGTCCACGCCATGTGCGCCTCCCAGGTCCCTAGGGCAAGCTGATCAGTTTGCTGCCCGCAGCGTAGCCGGGCGCGCACCGCCGGGGGCGAGACGGCAGGATCAGAGGCGTGGAACTGACTCTGCTCGGCACCGGCGCCCCCGCCGGTCTCCCCCGGCCCGACTGCCCCTGCGCCGTGTGCGCCACCGCCCGCGGACGGGAGGCGCGGGCCGCGACCGCGCTGCTCGTCGACGGCGCGCTGCTTCTCGACCTCACCCCGGGAGCCGCGCTGGCCGCGGCACGGGCGGGGCACTCGCTGGTGGGCGTACGGCAGGTGCTGCTGACGCATCCTCACGACGGGCCGGCCGTGGATCTGCCCGCCGGGCTGCCGACGGCGGGCAGGGTGCCCGACGGACGGGAGTTGACGCTGATCAGCGGGCACCGGGTGCGGGCCATGCCGATGGACCACCCCGGCACCGGGTACGAGGTGACGTCCCCCGACGGCGAGCGGCTGCTCTACCTGCCGCCGGGCGCGGCACCGGCCGGGCTCGCGGAGGGGCTCGCCGCGTACGAGATGGTGGTAGCCGACGTGGTGGGCCGCCCGGACGCGCTGGCACGGCTGCGCGCCTCGGGCGCCATCGGTTCCACGACGGACGTGGTCGCCGTGCACCTCGACCACGACATCCCCTGCGGCCCGGAGCTGACCCGGCGTCTGGCCGCATCGGGTGCCCGCGCCGTGCCGGACGGGACCACGCTGATCGTCGGCGAGTACCACGCGGTGCCGGACGTGCCACGGCGGACTCTGGTGACGGGCGGGGCCCGTTCGGGGAAGTCGCTGGAGGCCGAGCGGCGGCTGGACGCCTTCCCCGACGTGCTGTACGTCGCGACAAGCGGCGGCCGCGAAGGCGACACGGAATGGGCCGCACGGGTCGCCGCGCACCGTGACCGCAGGCCTGGCTCCTGGCGTACGACGGAGACCTGCGACCTGGTGCCGGTGCTCGCGGAGGACGGGCCGCCGGTGCTGATCGACTGTCTGTCGCTGTGGCTGACGGACGCGATGGACAGGGTCGGCGCCTGGGACGACGAGCGCTGGGCCGCCGAGGGTGAGCGGGCACTGCGCGAGCGGGTCGCCGAACTGGTCGCGGCGGTACGGGCGACGGCCCGTACGGTGGTGGCCGTGACGAACGAGGTGGGTTCCGGCGTCGTCCCCGCCACCGCCTCCGGCAGGCGCTTCCGCGACGAGCTGGGCCGGCTGAACGCGGCGTTCGCCGCCGAGTGCGAGCATGTGCTCCTGGTGGTCGCGGGCCAGGCTCTCGTACTGCGCGGCTGAGCTCGGGGCGGTGCCGGTACTGTTCGGCGAATGAGCAGGCTGAATCTCGACGACTTCTCCGATCTGATCGAGCGCCCCGACGGCGGAACGCGGCGTGACGCCGAGGAACGCCGGGAGCGGCTGATCGTGCCGTCCGGTGCGCTGGGCCGTCTCGACGAGCTGGGCGAGTGGCTGGCCGCCGCGCAGGGGTCGGTCCCGGTCAAGGCGATCGAGCACCCGCGTGTGGTGCTGTTCGCCGGTGACCACGGCGTCGCCGAACTGGGTGTGTCCGCCCGGGAGTCGGGCAGCGCGCATCGGCTGGCGCGGAACGTGCTGGAGGGCGCGAGCCCGGTGGCCGTGCTGGCCCGCAGGTCCGGTGTGCCGGTGCGGGTCGTCGACGCCGGTCTGGACTGCGACCCCGAGCTGCTGCCGGAGGACGTGGTACGCCACCGGGTGCGACGTGGCAGTGGCCGTATCGACATCGAGGATGCGCTCACGGTCGAGGAGGCGGAGCAGGCCGTACGGCTCGGCATGGCGATCGCCGACGAGGAGGCGGACTCCGGGACCGACCTCGTTGTCCTCGGCGACGTGAGCGTCGGCGGTACGACGCCGGCGGCCACCCTGATCGCGGCGCTGTGCGGCACGGACGCCTCGGTGGTGACGGGCCGCGGCGGCGCGGGCATCGACGACCTGGCGTGGATGCGCAAGTGCGCGGCGATCCGGGACGCGCTGCGGCGGGCCCGGCCGGTGCTGGGCGACCAGTTGGAGCTGCTGGCGGCCGTCGGCGGCGCGGACCTGGCCGCGACGACCGGGTTCCTGCTGCAGAGCGCGGTGCGCCGGATGCCGGTGATCCTGGACGGGGTGGTCTCGGCGGCGTGCGCGCTGGTCGGGCAGCGTGCGGCGTTCCGCGCGCCGGACTGGTGGATCGCGGGCCAGCTGAGCGGCGAACCGGCGCAGGCGAAGGCGCTGGACCGGATGGCGCTCGCCCCGGTGCTCGACCACGGGGTGAGAGTGGGCGAGGGAACGGGTGCGCTGCTGGCGCTCCCCCTCGTACAGGCGGCGGCCGCGCTGGCTGCGGAGCTGCCGGAGCGCGAGGTCCCGGAGACGGCGGCGGAGTGACGGGCCGGGCCCTGCGCGCAGGGCGGCGGGGCCGGGACCGGTGCCCCGCCGCCCGGCCGGCGCCCACCCGCCCACGAGGCCATATGCCCCATATGATCCCTTTCCATGAAAGAAGTGGGAAGGGCCCGTCCATCCGGTGACGGTGCCGCCACGCGCGTCGGCACCGACCGATCACGGCGCAGTGCCGCGTTCACCGTCTGGTACGTGCGCGTCATGGCGTTCCTCAACTTCCTGGGCGCCGTGTGGGTCTCGTTCGGCAACGACCTGCGCCGCCACAACGAGGACAACTACTTCACGCCCTACCTGCTCACCGCGGGCTTCGCGCCAGGTCTCTTCGCGCTCTTCCTCGCCGTCACCATGCGCCGCCGCAAGCGGGCCGCATGGATCCTCAACGTGGTGCTCTGCGGGATCTTCCTGCTGCTCTTCGCCATCGCCATGGTGCTTCCCGCGATCCGGCAGCATGCGCAGAACTGGGTCTCCTTCCTCCTGACCGCCGCCTTCATGGCCGCGTCGCTGCTCGGGCGGCGCGAGTTCTACGCCAAGGGCGACCGCTCCAACCCGAAACTGGCGACGGGCGTTGCCGTCGGCGGGCTGCTCACCACCTCGCTGCTCGCGGCGCTGCTCGTCACCGCGACCAACACCTCGCCGGACCGCTCCACCTTCCTGGAGCGCTGGCGTTACGGCGCGACGCGGCTGGTGTCCATCGACGTCGACGACGACCGCTTCCCCACGATCGCCACCCCCGGCTGGGCCGACGTCCTCATCAACATCATGTCGATGCTGCTGCTGCTCGCCGTGCTGTACGCGGCGTTCCGTTCGCGCCGGGCCGTCGACCCCCTCACCGAGGAGGACGAGGCGAAGCTCCGCGCCCTGCTGGACCGGTACGGCGAGCGGGACTCGCTGGGCTACTTCGCGCTCCGGCGCGAGAAGAGCGTCGTGTGGTCGCCGACGGGCAAGGCGGCCGTGGCCTACCGGGTGGTCGGCGGTGTGTCGCTCGCGTCCGGCGACCCCATCGGTGATCCGGAGGCCTGGCCGGGTGCGATCGAGCCGTGGCTGGCGCAGGCCCGCGAGCACGGCTGGATCCCGGCGGTGATGGGGGCCGGCGAGGAGGCGGGGACGGTGTACACGCGACACGGAATGGACGCCCTGGAGCTGGGCGACGAGGCGATCGTGGAGACCGCCGAGTTCACGCTCGAGGGGCGTGCGATGCGGACGGTGCGCCAGGCCTGCAACCGCGTGAAGCGGGCCGGGTACGAGGTGCGTATCCGCAGGCACGAGGACATTCCCGCCGACGAGACGGCCGAGTTGCTGCGGCGCGCGGACAACTGGCGGGACGGGGAGACCGAGCGTGGTTTCTCCATGGCGCTGGGACGGCTCGGCGACCCGGCGGACGGCCGCTGCATGATGGTCGAGTGCACCGACCGCGACGGCAGGCTGCGGGCGCTGCTCAGCTTCGTTCCGTGGGGGCCCGAGGGGCTCTCCCTGGACCTGATGCGGCGTGACCGGGACGCCGACAACGGCCTGACGGAGTTCATGGTGATCGAACTCCTGCAGCGCGCGAAGGAGATCCGGATCACGCAGGTCTCGCTGAACTTCGCCATGTTCAGATCGGTCTTCGAACGTGGCTCGAAGCTCGGTGCGGGACCGGTACTGAGGCTGTGGCGTTCACTGCTCGGCTTCTTCTCCCGCTGGTGGCAGATCGAGTCGCTGTACCGCGCCAACGCCAAGTACCGACCGATCTGGGAGCCTCGTTTCATGCTCTTCGAGAAGAGCGCCGACCTGCTGCGCATCGGCCTCGCCGCCGGACGTGCCGAGGGCTTCCTGGAAGCGCCCAGCCTGCCCAAGTGGCTGCACCGCAGACATCTGGAGAGCCGGCGTTGAACACGGCGTCCGCGTTCGCGCGCCGCGAGTGGGGCCCGCTGTACGGGGCGGTCCGCGGGGCACTCGCCGCCCGGCGGTGGCGGGCCGTACCGATGACGCTCGCCGCCGTCTTCCTGACCGCCCTGCTCCATCTCGTGCAGAACCAGCCCTGGGGACTGGAGCCGGTCCGCGACATCGGCTTCGTACGGGCCGAGGACCCTCTGTGGCTCGCGCTGTTGCGGACACCGCTGTCACTGTTCGTACCGGCGCTGGACCTGCCCGTATGGGGCGCGCTGGCCCAGATCCTGCTGGTGTTCGGCATCGCGGAGATCACCCTGGGCAGGCCTCGGACGCTGGTGGTCGCCTACGGGGCGACGCTGGCCGGGACCGCGTACGCCCGGATCGGGATCGCGGTCGGCCCGGACGGTCCGCTCGGGCTGCCGGCCTCGGACGCGCAGGTCGTCGACACCGGGCCGTCGGCGGCCGTCGTCGGACTCGCGGTCTATGTCTGCCACCGCTACCGGGCGTGGCTGACGATGGGGCTTGTCGTGGTGGCGATGGTGGCCGAGGTCCTTGTGAAGAACAACCTCGCCGGCAAGGAGCATCTCGCGTCGATCACGGCCGTGCTGGTCGTGTGCGCGGCGGCCGAGCTGAGAAGTCGCCGCCGTCAGCGCTTGCGGCTCGGCAGCCGGTCCGGCGCACCGCCGATGAAGTCCTGAAACGCCCGGCGCGGCCGGTTCCAGCGCCGGTCGTGCCGGAACGTGCGCAGCGCGGCTCTCGCCCGGGCCTTGGGTCTGTTGCGGTAGAAGCGCCGTGCCCAGGGCGAGGAGGGCCGCGCGAGGCGCACCGCGCCGACGAGCGCCACCGGCGGGACCAGGGTGCCGATGAGCGCCATACGTCCCTTTCCCTTGTAGGCGGCGACGAGCACGAAGAGGAAGTTGGCAGCGATGGTGAGGATCACCGTGGCGCGGTCCTGGCGTTCGTCGGGGGTCAGTTCGTTGACACCGAGCGGCACGGAACCGCCGAGTACGAGCAGCGCGAGAGCGGTGGCGATGACGACGACCTCGACGCTCTGACGGCCCTGCTCGGTCCAGTAGACGTCGTCGAGATGGAGGACCAGCGCGAACTCGTCGAGGACGAGGCCCGCGCCGATCCCGAAGACGACGGCGCTGACCGAGGCGGAGACGCCGTGCCCGCCGGTGCCGACGGCCCAGAAACCGCCGATGACCATGAGGATGACGCCGGGCACCACATGGTGGATGTGCAGTCCGCCGGGCGAGACGTTCCTGAAGGGGCCCTTGCCCGCGCGGATCATCCGGGTGATGGTGCGGGTCGCCAGGAAGGTCACGATGAAGGCGGCCAGCGCGATGAGCATCGGGAGTTTCCCGGGCTCGACGATGTTGCGGTAAAACCAGTGACCCATGCCACCCGCTCCCGATTCGCGTGTTATGCGCAATTTACCGTCAGGGGCGCCGGGCTACCCTTCGCGCGATGACTCCTCGGACTGCTGCCCTGGCCTGCGCGCACGGCATACGTTTCGCTTTCGGCACCCTGACCGTGCTCCCGGTCCGCGTCACCCGCTGGGACCGCGAGGCAGCCCGCGCCGGCATGCTCTGCGCCCCGCTCGCCGGCCTGGTGGTCGGCGGGTTCGCCGCGGCGGCCGGCGGCCTGCTGATGCTGCTGGACTCAGGCCGGCTGCTCGCCGCCGTGGCCACGGCGGCCGTGCCCGCGGCACTCACCCGGGGCCTGCACCTGGACGGCCTCGCCGACACCGCCGACGGACTGGGCAGCGGCAGGCCCGCGGAGGACGCGCTGCGCATCATGAAGCAGTCGGACGTCGGTCCGTTCGGTGTCATCACCCTGCTGTTCGTCCTGCTCGGCCAGGTCGCGGCACTCGCGGAGCTGTACGAGCGGGGCTGGGCAACCGGCGCGACGGCCGCGGCCCTGTCCGCCGTCACCGCCCGACTCGCGCTGACTCTCGCGTCCCGCAGAGGCGTTCCCGCGGCCCGCCCCGAGGGCCTGGGCGCGACGGTCGCGGAGGCCGTACCCGTACCCGCGGCATGGGTCGCCGCGGCACTCGTCATGGCCTGCGCGACGGGCGCGGGTGCACTCTTCGGCCCGTACGGCGCACTGCACCACGCGCTCGCGGTGGCGGCAGGGCTCCTGGCGGCGCAACTGCTGCTGCTGCACTGTGTGCGGCGCTTCGGCGGGGTGACGGGCGATGTGTTCGGGGCACTGGCGGAGACGGCGGGCACGGTGGCGCTGGTGGCGCTGGTGCTGAGCTGAGGTTCTTGTCCGTCTGCTCCCCCGACCCGCGCTCATCCGCACGGCACGCCGCGCAGGACCGGCGTTCAGCGGGCAGGCTCCAGGGTGTGCGGGAGGCTGCCCCACGGGTGGGCGCCGGAACCGGGGACGACACAGTGGACCGCGGCGCCCGCGCGGGCGCCGGGCGGCGCCGCGTAGATCAGATGACAGAACCGTTCCGGCGGATGGGCGGCCGTCCAGGACGGGACGCCGGCCGTGCGATAGGCGTCCCAGGGGCCCTCGAACGTGACCAGCAGGTCGGCGAGTTCGGCGTACGCGGGGTCGGGGTGGACGCCGTGGTTCAGCACCAGGGTGGCCGCGCCCGACGCACGGGCCGCGTCCGTGAGCCGCCGGTAGTGGGGCAGCGCGGCGGCCCCGGAGCAGACCTGGTCGAGGAAGGCCGCGTCGGCGCCGTACCAGTCACGATGGCGGACCACGTCCCGCAGAACGTCTGCGTGCGGACGGCGTCCGTAGTCGGTGTCCGTGTAACCGAGGACGCGCACCCCGGCCCGGCGCAGCCTCGCGGCCACCGCGGCGAACCCGGGGTCCGCAGCAGTGCCGGGGCCGTCGGCCGGGTTGAGCACGACGCCGTAGAGGCGCGGCGCGGCGGCGACCACGGCGTCCCAGGCGTCGGGCCGGTCGGCGGGATGCTCGTAGAACGGCACCAACAGACTTTTCACGGGCGGTTCCAGAGGAAGTCAGTGACGGCGGGCGGGCGCACGGCCCAGCGGAACACAGCCGGGCACGGCAGGCACGCGGACGACCACGACCGCGACGCACGGCCCCGCACCACCCTCGGCCCTTCGCGCCCAAGGAAGTTGCCTCGAAGATGACGCGAAGGAGCCTCATGCCCCTTGCCCGAATGTGGCGAGTGTGGCCGAGCTCTCACAATCTCCGGGGCAAACATGAAAGAGACACCACGGATGAGTGAACCGCCGCCGCCGTGAGCGATACGTGGGGCCGCGCGTAGGCTCTTCTCCCGTGTGGGGTGTCGATCCACCTCGCCGGACCCTCGGAACTCAACGGAAGCGAGATTTCACCACCGTGACTGCTCTCACTCTCAGCACTGCAGGCGCTGCGACGCTGCGCGCCGACGCCATCGTGGTCGGCGTGGCGAAGGGAGCCAAGGGCCCGGTCGTCGTGCCGGGCGCCGAGGCCGTTGACAAGGCGTTCGACGGAAAGCTCGCCTCCGTCCTCGGGACCCTCGGCGCCGTCGGTGGCGAGGGCGAGGTCACCAAGCTCCCCGCGCCCTCCGGCCTGAAGGCCCCGGTCGTCATCGCGGTCGGTCTGGGTGCCGTGCCCGAGAACGACGAGCCGTACGGCACCGAGGCGCTGCGCCGCGCGGCCGGCGCCGCGGCCCGCGCGCTGTCCGGCTCGAAGAAGGCGGGCTTCGCACTGCCGACGGAGGCCGTGGAGGACGCGGAGGCCATTGCCGAGGGCGCGCTGCTCGGCGCGTACGCCTTCACCGCCTACCAGGAGAACGGCAAGGACGCCAAGAAGCCGCTGGCCGAGGTCGCCCTGCTGGGCGCCAAACCCCGCGACAAGGCGTTCAAGGCGGCCGCCGAGCGTGCGATCGCTGTCACCGAGGAGATCAACCGCGCCCGCGACCTGATCAACACCCCGCCGAACGACCTCACCCCCGAGGCCTTCGCCGCCGTTGCCACGGCCGCCGGCAAGGAGCACGGCGTCAAGGTGCAGGTGCTGGACGAGAAGGCGCTCGCCAAGGGCGGCTTCGGCGGCATCCTCGGCGTCGGCCAGGGCTCGCAGAACCCGCCCCGCCTGGTGAAGCTCTCCTACACCCACTCCAAGGGCGCGAAGACGCTGGCGCTGGTCGGCAAGGGCATCACCTACGACTCGGGCGGCATCTCCCTGAAGCCGGCCGGCCACAACGAGACGATGAAGTGCGACATGAGCGGCGCGGCCGCCGTGTTCGCCGCCGTCGTCGCGGCCGCCCGCCTGGGCCTCGCGGTCAACGTCACCGGCTGGCTGGCGCTCGCCGAGAACATGCCGTCCGGCACGGCCACCCGCCCCGGTGACGTGCTGCGCATGTACAGCGGCAAGACGGTCGAGGTGCTCAACACCGACGCCGAGGGCCGCCTGGTGCTCGCCGACGCGCTGACCCGGGCCTCCGAGGAGAACCCGGACGCGATCGTCGACGTGGCGACCCTGACCGGCGCGATGGTGCTGGCGCTGGGCAACCGCACGTTCGGCATCATGGCCAACGACGACGCCTTCCGTACCTCCATCCACGAGATCGCCGAGGAGGTCGGCGAGGCGTCCTGGCCGATGCCGCTCCCCGCCGAGCTGCGCAAGGGCATGGACTCGCCGACCGCGGACATCGCGAACATGGGCGAGCGCATGGGCGGCGGCCTGGTCGCCGGCCTGTTCCTGAAGGAGTTCGTGGGCGAGGGCATCACCTGGGCGCACCTGGACATCGCGGGCCCGGCGTTCCACGAGGGTGCGCCGTTCGGCTACACCCCGAAGGGCGGCACGGGGTCCGCGGTCCGCACGCTCGTGAAACTGGCGGAGCGCACGGCCGCCGGCGACCTGGGCTGATACGGCGGGTGCGGGTCGCTCCGGCGGCGCGCACCCCCGCCGGACGGGGCTGCACGGCAGCCCCACCACCCCGGGAACAACGCCCCGCTTCACCGCGTTGGCTACGACTCGGTAACCCGTAAAAGCGCTCAAGCTCACCATCTCAAGCTCCGGCCCCGCGTCCCGCCGCCCGTCGACAAGTGCAAAGATGGGTTCTCGGCAGGACAGGGCCCCACCACAGGGCCGAAGACTAAGCGGCCGAATACCAGCCGCCGCCCGGTCATCGACGACCGGCGAACGGCGCACATGCATGGAGGACGTGACGTGGCGAACGACGCCAGCACCGTTTTCGACCTAGTGATCCTCGGCGGTGGTAGCGGCGGTTACGCTGCGGCGCTGCGCGGAGCTCAGCTGGGCCTGGACGTCGCACTGATCGAAAAGAACAAGCTCGGCGGCACCTGCCTGCACAACGGATGCATCCCCACGAAGGCTCTGCTGCACGCCGGCGAGATCGCGGACCAGGCTCGTGAGGCCGACCAGTTCGGTGTCAAGACCTCTTTCGAGGGCATCGACATCGCCGGTGTCCACAAGTACAAGGACGACGTGATCTCGGGCCTCTACAAGGGTCTGCAGGGTCTGGTCGCCTCCCGCAAGGTGACCTACATCGAGGGTGAGGGCCGCCTGTCCTCCCCCACCTCCGTCGACGTCAACGGCCAGCGTGTCCAGGGCCGCCACGTCCTGCTGGCGACCGGCTCCGTGCCGAAGTCGCTGCCGGGTCTGGAGATCGACGGCAACCGCATCATCTCCTCCGACCACGCCCTCACCCTGGACCGCGTCCCGCAGTCCGCGATCATCCTGGGCGGCGGCGTCATCGGCGTCGAGTTCGCCTCGGCGTGGAAGTCCTTCGGCGCCGACGTCACCGTCATCGAGGGCCTCAAGCACCTGGTCCCGGTCGAGGACGAGAACTCTTCGAAGCTTCTTGAGCGCGCGTTCCGCAAGCGCGGCATCAAGTTCAACCTCGGCACCTTCTTCGAGAAGGCCGAGTACACCGAGACCGGTGTGCGCGTCACCCTCGCGGACGGCAAGACCTTCGAGGCCGAGGTGCTTCTGGTCGCCATCGGCCGCGGCCCGGTCTCCGCCGGTCTCGGCTACGAGGAGCAGGGCGTCGCGATGGACCGCGGCTACGTCCTGGTCGACGAGTACATGCAGACCAACGTTCCCACCGTCTCGGCGGTCGGCGACCTGGTCCCGACGCTCCAGCTCGCACACGTCGGCTTCGCCGAGGGCATCCTGGTGGCGGAGCGGCTGGCCGGTCTCAAGACCGTCCCGATCGACTACGACGGCGTGCCGCGGGTGACGTACTGCCACCCCGAGGTCGCCTCCGTCGGCGTCACCGAGGCCAAGGCCAAGGAGATCTACGGAGCGGACAAGGTCGTCGCCCTGAAGTACAACCTCGCGGGCAACGGCAAGAGCAAGATCCTCAAGACCGCGGGCGAGATCAAGCTCGTCCAGGTCAAGGACGGTGCCGTGGTCGGCGTCCACATGGTCGGTGACCGTATGGGCGAGCAGGTCGGCGAAGCGCAGCTGATCTACAACTGGGAGGCCCTGCCGGCCGAGGTCGCGCAGCTCATCCACGCGCACCCGACGCAGAACGAGGCACTCGGCGAGGCCCACCTGGCCCTGGCCGGCAAGCCGCTGCACTCCCACGACTGATCAGTCCGGGCGCGACGACCACTTCCGCACCATTTGTAAGGAGCAACTGAAACCATGGCGGTTTCCGTAACCCTTCCGGCGCTCGGCGAGAGCGTCACCGAGGGCACTGTCACCCGCTGGCTGAAGGCCGAGGGAGAGCGCGTCGAGGCCGACGAGCCGCTGCTCGAGGTGTCGACCGACAAGGTCGACACCGAGATCCCCGCCCCGGCCGCCGGAGTGCTGGCGTCCATCAAGGTCGCCGAGGACGAGACCGTAGAGGTCGGCGCCGAGCTGGCCGTCATCGACGACGGCAGCGGCGCGCCTGCCGCTGCGCCGGCTCCGGCTGCCGCCGAGGCCGAGGCCCCCGCTCCGGCGGCGGCCGAGGCGCCCGCCGCGCCGGCTCCGGCCGCCGAGGCCCCGGCCGCCGCCCCCGCCGGTGGTGCCTCCGGCACCGACGTCGTCCTTCCGGCGCTCGGCGAGAGCGTCACCGAGGGCACCGTCACCCGCTGGCTCAAGGAGGTCGGCGAGGAGGTCACGGAGGACGAGCCGCTGCTCGAGGTCTCCACGGACAAGGTCGACACCGAGATCCCGGCCCCGGCTTCCGGTGTGCTGCTCGAGATCGTGGTCGCCGAGGACGAGACCGCCGAGGTCGGCGCCAAGCTGGCCGTCATCGGCGAGAAGGGCGCGGCTCCGGCCGCTGCCCCGGCCGCTCCGGCTCCCGCTCCGGCCCAGGCCGAGGCTCCCGCCGCACCGGCGGCCCCCGCCCCGGCTGCTCCGGCCGCCGCGCCCGCCCCGGCTCCCGCACCCGCCGCGGCGGCCCCCGCGGCGCCGGCTCCCGCCCCCGCCCAGGCCGCTCCCGCGGCTCCGGCTGCGCCCGCCTCCGTGGAGGCGAGCGACGCGTACGTGACCCCGCTGGTCCGCAAGCTCGCCGCCGAGAACGGCGTCGACCTCGGCTCCGTCAAGGGCACCGGCGTCGGCGGCCGTATCCGCAAGCAGGACGTCATCGCCGCCGCGGAGGCCGCCAAGGCCGCCGCACCGGCTCCCGCCGCCGCTGCCGCCCCGGCCGCGGCGCAGGCGCCGAAGCTCGAGGTGTCCCCGCTGCGCGGGCAGACGGTCAAGATGACCCGCATGCGCAAGGTCATCGGCGACAACATGATGAAGGCGCTGCACGACCAGGCTCAGCTGACCTCGGTCGTCGAGGTCGACATCACCAAGCTGATGAAGCTGCGCGCCCGTGCGAAGGACGCGTTCGCGGCCCGTGAGGGCGTCAAGCTCTCCCCGATGCCGTTCTTCGTCAAGGCCGCCGCCCAGGCGCTGAAGGCCCACCCGGTCATCAACGCCCGGATCAACGAGGCCGAAGGCACCATCACGTACTTCGACTCGGAGAACATCGGCGTCGCCGTCGACTCCGAGAAGGGTCTGATGACGCCGGTCATCAAGGGTGCGGGCGACCTGAACCTCGCCGGTGTCGCCAAGAAGACCGCCGAGCTCGCGGGCGCCGTGCGCGCCAGCAAGATCACGCCGGACGACCTCGCCGGTGCGACCTTCACCATCAGCAACACCGGCTCGCGCGGTGCGCTGTTCGACACGATCATCGTGCCGCCGAACCAGGTCGCCATCCTGGGCATCGGTGCCACGGTCCGCCGTCCCGTGGTCGTGAACCACCCGGACCTGGGCGAGACGATCGCGATCCGCGACATGACGTACGTCGCGCTCTCCTACGACCACCGTCTGGTGGACGGCGCGGACGCCGCCCGCTACCTGACGACGGTCAAGGCGATCCTCGAGGCGGGCGAGTTCGAGGTCGAACTCGGCCTCTGAACCGCCCGGCTGTAACCAGCCTCACGACGGCGCCCCCGCCAGGAGTACTTCCCGGCGGGGGCGCCGCCGTATTGTCTAGGGGTCACAGGTCAACGCGGCTTTAAGGAGCGCTCCATGACCATCCCCGTCGTCCACTCGCTGCGCGATCAGATCCGCGAGCACATCGTGGAGGGGATCGTCAGCGGCCGCTGGAAGCCGGGTGAACGCATCGTCGAGCGCCGTATCGCCACGGAGCTGGAGGTCTCCCAGACCCCGGTGCGCGAGGCGCTGCGCGAGCTGGAGTCGCTGCGGCTGATCGAGTCCGCGCCCAACAAGGGCGTACGGGTACGGAGTCTGACGGCCGCGGACCTGGAGGAGAGCTACCCGGTGCGGGCCGGCCTGGAGCAGATCGCGGCGGAACTCGCCGCCGACCGGCTCGCGGACGACTGCTCGGCCCTGACACCCCACGTGACGGCCCTCTACGAGGCGGACGCGGCCGGGGACTCCGCGGCCCAGGTCCGCCACACCGTCGCCTTCCACCGCGAGCTGGTCAAGGCCGCCTCCAACGGGGTGCTGCTGCACACCTGGGAGGGCCTCGGCATCGAGGTCTTCACCGCGCTGTCGATCCGCTGGCTGGGCACGGTGCAGAAGTCGTACGCGGAGGAGCACCAGGACCTCGTGGAGGCGTTCCGCCGCCGCGACCCGGAGATCGGCGCGCTCGTGAAGGCCCACGTGCTGGGCTGCGCGCCACGCGCCTGACGGCGCGTCCAACCGGGTCACACCGCCGGGCGCGGCCGGGTCCGTATCCGGTGGTGTCGGGGTGCGCTGCCGGGCGTGGCCCGGCGCCTCGGGCCTGGCGTCTGGGGCGTGGCCGGGTCCGTATCCGGTGGTGTCCGGGTGCCGCTCCGGTGGGCGTGTCCGGGACTGCTTTCCTCACCGCGCTTCGCGCGAGTTGCGACGCTTTACGTCCCGAACACGCCCCCCTGCGCGTCCCCCTGCCCGCGGCCGACGGTTTCGCTCCCCCCGGTGGATCACCGCACCGCCCCCACGGCACCCAGTCTCCGTGTCGGACCACCCCCACCGTCTACGGCATCCGCACGCCCGTTGCGTTCCCACCGGGAAAGGCGATGCTGCCCACAACGCCGACGCGACGGTTCCGCTCCCCCCGGGGGGAGCCGTACCGGCCGTGGGAAACGGCCGCCGGCCGGGTGGTCCCGCGACCGGCGGGAGGGGGGCGGGGTCACAGGAGGGGGGTGTCCGGAAGTAAAGCGTCGCAACTCGCGCGAAGCGCGGTGAGGAAAGCCATTCCGGACACCCCCCTCCGGAGGCCCCGACCCCCACACCACCCACAAGGCAGGGACACCCCCGGAAACACCACACCCCCCGACCAGGCCGACCACGAGACCCCGGCGGCCCCCGCCCCCGCCCGCCCCCGGACCGGGCCACCACGGGGGCGCCCCGGGAAACACCACACCCCCCGACCGGCCAAGCCCAAGCACACCGGGTCCGGGCGCGGAGCGCCCGAAAAAGACCGATTTAACCCGGCACAGCGTGCCCACTTTCGCGGCACTGGATGCCAATTTCGCAGGAGACTTTGATCGATCATCGATCAGAGACTTACAGTCGACCTCGGGTTCACCAACCCCTCGCCCTGTCCTGCCAGACACGGCACCCCCTTGTCTCCACCCCCCTCCTGTCCGGAAGGCGGCGATCATGACCGACCCCGTAGGCAAGCTTCCGAGCGAGCTCGACCAGCTCCCGGACCGCGACGCCGAGGAAACCGCCGAGTGGGCGGCGTCCCTCGACGCCGTCACGGAGCACGCAGGCCCGCACCGCGCCGCGTACTTGATGCGCCGCACGCTCCAGCACGCCGAGAAGGCGGGTGTGGCCCTGCCCCGCCTGCTGGAGACGGACTACGTCAACACCATCCCGACCTCCGCCGAGCCCGCCTTCGACGGCGACGAGGCGATGGAACAGCGCATCACGGCCTGGAACCGCTGGAACGCGGCCGCCATGGTGACCCGCGGCTCCCGGTACGGCGTCGGCGGCCACATCGCCACCTTCGCTTCCGCGGCCTGGCTGTACGAGACCGGCTTCAACCACTTCTTCCGCGGCAAGGAGGGTGACGGCTCCGGCGACCAGCTCTACATCCAGGGCCACGCCTCCCCCGGTATCTACGCCCGCGCCTTCCTCGACGGCCGCCTCAGCGAGCAGCAGCTCGACAACTTCCGGCAGGAGTCGGGCGGCAACGGCCTGCCCTCCTACCCGCACCCGCGCCGGCTGCCCTGGCTGTGGGAGTTCCCCACCGTCTCCATGGGCCTCGGCCCGCTCTCCGCGATCTACCAGGCGCGCTTCAACCGCTATCTGCTGGGCCGCGGGATCAAGGACACGACGAACTCCCATGTGTGGGCGTTCCTCGGTGACGGCGAGATGGACGAGCCCGAGTCGACGGCGGCACTCGCCCTCGCCTCGCGCGAGCGGCTGGACAACCTGACTTTCGTGGTCAACTGCAACCTGCAGCGTCTCGACGGCCCGGTCCGCGCCAACTTCAAGATCGTGCAGGAGCTGGAGGCCCAGTTCCGCGGCGCCGGCTGGAATGTGGTCAAGTCGCTGTGGGGCTCGGCCTGGGACGAGCTGTTCCAGCTCGACACCACGGGCGCGCTGGTGCGCCGCCTCCGTGAGGTCCCGGACGCGCAGTTCCAGACGTACGCGACCCGTGACGTGGCGTACATCCGTGAGCACTTCTTCGGCGCGGAGCCGGCGCTCGTCGAGCTGGCGAAGCTGCTCACCGACGCGAAGATCGCCGAGTGTTTCTGCACCTCCCGCGGCGGCCACGAGGCCCGCAAGGTGTACGCGGCGTACAAGACGGCCGTCGAGCACAAGGGCGCGCCGACCGTGATCCTCGCCCAGACGGTGAAGGGCTACACGCTCGGCAAGGGCTTCGAGTCCAAGAACGCCAACCACCAGATGAAGAAGCTGACGATCGACGAGTTCAAGGGCATGCGCGAGCTGCTCGGGCTCCCGATCGCGGACAGCGCGTTCGAGGACGGCCTCGTACCGTACGGCCACCCGGGCGCCGACTCGCCGGAGGTGCGCTACCTCCAGGAGCGCCGCGCCGCCCTCGGCGGCCCCGCTCCGGCCCGCCGGATGCATGCCTCCGCCCCGCTGCCGCAGCCGGAGGAGCGCGCTTTCAAGGCGCTCCACAAGGGCTCCGGCAAGCAGGAGATGGCCACGACCATGGCGTTCGTACGCCTGGTCAAGGATCTGATGCGGGACAAGGAGACCGGCAGGCGCTGGGTCCCGATCGTCCCGGACGAGGCCCGTACGTTCGGTATGGAGTCGCTGTTCCCGTCGGCGGGCATCTACTCGCCGCTCGGTCAGACGTACGAGCCGGTCGACCGCGACCAGTTGATGTACTACAAGGAGGCCAAGGACGGCCAGATCCTCAACGAGGGGATCACCGAGGCCGGCGCCATGGCCGACTTCATCGCCGCCGCCACGTCGTACGCGACGCACGGCGAGACGATGATCCCGTTCTACATCTTCTACTCGATGTTCGGCTGGCAGCGCACCGGCGACCAGATGTGGCAGCTCGCCGACCAGCTCGGCAAGGGCTTCATCGTCGGCGCCACCGCGGGCCGTACGACGCTGACCGGTGAGGGCCTGCAGCACGCGGACGGCCACTCGCACCTGATCGCGGCCACGAACCCCGCGTCGCTGAACTACGACCCGGCGTTCGCGTACGAGATCGCGGTGATCGTCAAGGACGGTCTGCGCAGGATGTACGGCCCGGACGCCGAGGACGTCTTCTACTACCTCACCGTCTACAACGAGCCCAAGCCGCAGCCCGCCATGCCGGAGGGCGTGGAGGAGGGCATCGTCAAGGGCCTGTACCGCTTCAACGAGGGCTCCGCCGGCGCCGACGCACCGCGGCTCCAGCTCCTCGCCTCCGGTACAGCCATCCACTGGGCGCTCGATGCCCAGCAATTGCTGGCCGCCGACTGGAACGTGGCGGCCGACGTATGGTCCGCGACGTCGTGGGGCGAGCTGCGCCGTGACGCCTTGGAGGCGGACGAGGCCCTGCTCCGCGGCGAGCAGCGCACCCCGTACGTCACCCAGGCGCTGGAGGGCGCGCCGGGCCCGGTCCTCGCGGTCTCCGACTGGATGCGCCAGGTGCCGGACCAGATCAGCCAGTGGGTGGAGCAGGACTGGTCGTCGCTCGGCACGGACGGCTTCGGCCTCTCCGACACCCGAGACGCCGCCCGCCGCCACTTCGGCGTGGACGCGCAGTCGATCACGGTCGCGGCGCTGGCCCAGCTCGCCAGGCGCGGTGAGGTCCCGGTGTCTGCCGTGAAGGAGGCGCGCGAGCGTTACGGCCTGTAGAACCGGCGCACGACGGCCCCGGAGGCAGCTGCCTCCGGGGCCGTCGTGCGCGATGCTTGACCTTGACACCGTGTGAACCCGTGCAGTGGGAGTCGTCATGTTCACCATCGGAGACTTCGCCAGGCACGGCCGCGTATCGGCCCGCATGCTGCGTCACTACGACGCCGTCGGGCTGCTGCACCCCGAGCACACCGACGCTTTCACCGGCTACCGCTACTACTCCGCCGCACAGCTCGACCGGCTCAACCGGATCGTCGCCCTCAAGGATCTCGGCTTCACGCTCCAGCAGGTGCAGGAGATCCTCGAGGACAAGCTGACCCCACTGGAGCTGCGCGGGATGCTCAAGCTGCGGCAGGTGGAGCTGGAGGAGGCGATGTCCGTGGCGACCGCCAGGCTGGCGCAGGTCGAGGCGAGGCTCCGGTCGATCGAGAGCGAGGGGCACATGCCCACCCAGGACGTCGTCACCAAGGCCGTTCCGGCAGTGCGGATCGCCGAACTGTCCGCGGTCGCCGCCAGTTACGCACCCGAGCACATCGGCCCGGTCATCTCCCCGCTGTACGACGAGCTGTTCAGGCGGCTGAAGGCGGCCGGCGTCACGCCGACCGGCCCGGGCGTCGCCTACTACGAGAACACGCCCGAGGGCGACGGCACGATCCTGGTGCACGCCGGGTGCACCGTCGCGGCCGGTGCGGCCCCCGGTCAGGACTTCGAGATCGTCGACCTCCCGGCCGTCGAGCGGGCGGCGACGATCGTGCACCGCGGGCCGATGGACACCATCATGCCCACGGAGCAGACCCTGGCCCGCTGGATCGACGCGGGCGGCCACATCTCGGCCGGCTACGCCCGCGAGGTCTATCTGGAGTGCCCGCCGGACAAGCGGAAGTGGGTGACGGAGCTCCAGGTACCGCTGGCCTGACCTGCGCCATGATGAGGGCATGCGCGCTGCCCGGCTGATCAAGATGGTGCTGCTCCTGCAGTCGAGGCCGTCGATGACGGGGGCGGAGCTCGCCCGGGAGCTCGAGGTGTCCGAGCGCACCGTCACCCGGGACGCGCTCGCCCTGTCGGAGGCCGGTGTGCCGGTCTACGCCGACCGGGGCCGGGCGGGCGGCTACCGGCTCGTCGGCGGCTACCGCACCCGGCTGACCGGGCTCGCCCGCACGGAGGCCGAGGCCCTGTTCCTGTCCGGGCTGCCGGGCGCCCTGCGCGACATGGGGCTCGAGGACGCGGCGTCCGCGGCACGCCTGAAGGTGACCGCGGCGCTGCTCCCCTCGCTCAGGAACGCCTCCGACTCCGCGGCCGGCCGTTTCCACCTGGACGCCCCCGGCTGGTATCAGGAGCCGCAAACCCCGGAGCTGCTGCCGGTGATCGCGGAGGCGGTGTGGGACGACCGCCGCATCCGGGCGGCGTACCGCCGCCGGGACGCCGAGGTGGAACGGGAGTTGGAGCCGTACGGGCTCGTGCTGAAGGCCGGCGTCTGGTATCTGTGCGCCCGGGCGAACGACACGTTCCGGGTGTACCGGATCGACCGGTTTTCTGCGGCCGAGGCGGACGGGGAGTTCTTCGAACGCGACGAGGCCTTCGATCTGCCCGGCTTCTGGGAGGAGCGCGCGGCGCAGTTCGCGCGCTCCATCCTCCGCGCCGAGGTCGTCGTCCGCGCCACCGCGGACGGCGCACGGCGGCTGCCGTACGTGACGGACCGCGCCGCCGCGCAGGAGGCGCTCGCCGCGGCGGATCCGCCGGACGGGGGCGGCAGGGTGACGGTGACGCTGCCGGTGGAGTCCCTCGACGTCGCATACGGCCAACTCCTGTCCCTGGGACCGGAGGTGGAGGTCCTGGAGCCGCAGGAGCTGCGGGACCGCTTCGCGCGGGCGGCGGCCGGGATGCGGGACCTCTATCTGTAGTCCTCCGCCTCTGCCGGCAGTCCCGCACCTCTACCGGTAGTCCTCCACCGCCGGTGTTTGCCCCGCCTGCTCCGCCAGCATGTACCCCCACACGTCGGGCCTGCTGCCGTCCACGTCCGTGACGCCGTACTCCCTGGCCAGCCGGCCGCTGTCGAGGGACTGTCCGTTCCAGCGGGACCGGTCCGGGTCGGCGGCGAGTGCTGCGACCCCCCGGCCCAGGTACACGGGCGACTCGGACAGCGCCCAGTGGTGCGGCTGCTTCCCGATGCCGTCGCGCCAGTTCGCCTCCGTCAGGCCGAAGATGTCGAGCATCTCCTCGGACCGGAGGAACCCGGGAGTGACCGCCACGGCCGTGCAGCCGACGCCCTCCAGCTCCTCGCCGAGGATGAACGCCATCCGGATCGGGCCGTTCTTGGCCAGGTCGTAGTAGAAGTTCTCGCGGAACCCCTTGTTGGTCTCCTTCGTGCCGTCGGTGACCTCGATGACCATGCCGCCCGGTTCACGGACCAGCAGGGGCAGCGCGATGCTGCTGGTGATGATGTGGCTCCTCACCCCGAGGTCGATCATCCGCAGCCCGCGCCGCAGATCGACGTCCCACATCCTGGTGTCGAAGTCGAGCAGGAAGTTCCCGCCCCAGATGTCGTTGACGAGGATGTCGAGACGGCCGTGGTCGCGGTCGATGCGTTCCACGAGCGCCCGTACCTGATCCGCCTCGAGATGGTCGGTGGGCACGGCGATTCCCTCACCGCCGGCCGCGGTGACCAGTTCCGCGGTCTCCTCGATGGTCTCGGTCGGCCGGCCGACCTCGCTGACCCTCTCCCGGGTGGTCCGGCCGGTCACATACACGGTCGCGCCGGCGGCGCCGAGCTGGACGGCGATCGCGCGGCCGGCGCCCCGGGTCGCGCCGGCGACAAGCGCGATCCTGTTCGAGAGGCTGCCGTCCAGCGGCTTGTTCATCGTCATGAACCGACCGTCGCACGGATACCGGACATCTTCTGTCTGGTATGACCCGTGCAGGTGTGTCCGATTGCGAAACAGCCGCTTTTCGGCGGCTCCGCGTGCGCCGCCCTCCGCCAACCACGATGCTGGACCCGTGATGGACGAGACGGAGTTCTGGGAGATCATCGACAGCACCCGCGAGGCCGCCGAAGGCGACCCCGAGGATCACGCGGAGCTGCTCGTCGAACGGTTGCTGCAGCTCGACCCCGATTCCGTGCTCGACTTCGCGCGGCACTTCGAGTCCCGTTACAACCGCGCCTACACCTGGGACCTGTGGGGTGCCGCCGCGGTGCTGCTGGGCGGGGCGAGCGACGACGCGTTCGACTACTTCCGCTGCTGGCTGATCGGGCAGGGCCGGGAGATCTTCGAGGGCGCGGTGCACGAACCGGACTCTCTGGTCGAGCTGCTGGAGGAGTTCGACGAGGACATCGACGGCGACGGCGAGGAGCTCGGGTACGCGGCGGACGAGGCGTACGAGCAGCTGACCGGTGTCGCCGCGCCCGACCTGGGCATCCCGGTGCAGGCCGCGGAACCGGCAGGCACACCGTTCGACTTCGACGACGACATGGCGCTGGCTCGGCGCTTTCCCCGGCTGTGGGAGCGGTTCGGCGGTCTGTGAGCCGGCCGCTCGGCTTCCGGGCCGGTCCCGCGCCGCGCGGCTCCCGGCTCAGTTCCGCTCAGTTCCCGTCGAGGGTCCGGCCCATGAGGACGTCGTCCACGTACCGGCCGTCGAGGTGGAACTCGCCCGGCAGGACCCCCTCCACGACGAAGCCCTCCGCCTCGTAGAGCGCCCGCGCCGGCGCGTTGTGGGAGAGCACCCGCAGCGTGATGCGGACGGCGCCCTGGCGCCGGGCCTCGTCGCACGCCGCCCGCAGCAGGGACCGCCCGACTCCGCGGCCCCGTGCCCGGGCGGCCACGGCGAGGCCCTGGATCTGGCGGACGTGCTGGTTGCAGACGAGCGGGGTGGGCGGTGCCAGCCGGATATAGCCGACGATCGTGCCGTCGGCGTCCTCGGCGACGAGGAACTGGTCCAGCCGGTGCTTCGGGTCGAAGAACGGGTCGTACGGCGGCTGCGGCCGGGGCGTCACGGCATGCGTCGGCGACCAGGCGGCACGGTCGAGCTCGCCGAGCTCCGCGTCGTCGACGCGTCGGGCGGGGCGTATGTGCGACTCGGGCATGGAGCCACTGTGTCACGGCGGACGGCGGGGGCAGGATGGGCTCCATGCAGAGATCTCGAATTGCCGTCACCGGCGCCTCCGGACTCATCGGCAAGGCGCTGGTGCACTCACTGCGCGCCGACGGACACGAGGTGGTGCGTCTGGTCCGGCGCCCGCCGAGCTCCGGTGACGAGGTGGAATGGGATCCGCAGCGGCAGTACGTGGACGTGGCCGGCCTGGTCGGCTGCGAGGCCGTCGTGCACCTTGCGGGAGCGGGGGTGGGCGACCACCGCTGGACCGACGCGTACCGCAAGGAGATCCGCGACAGCAGAGTGCTCGGTACGGCGGCGATCGCGGAGGCCCTCGTCTCCCTCGACGTACCGCCGCGGGTGCTCGTGAGCGGAAGCGCCGTCGGCTACTACGGCGACACCGGTGACCGGCCGGTGGACGAGAGCGCGCCGCCCGGCGACGGCTTCCTGCCGCAGGTGTGCGTCGACTGGGAGGAGGCGGCGGCCCCGGCCCAGGAGGCGGGGGTACGGACGGCCTTCGCCCGTACCGGCCTGGTGGTGGCCCGGAGCGGCGGCGCGTGGGGGCGCATGTTCCCCCTGTTCAAGGCGGGGTTGGGCGGGCGGTTGGGCAGTGGCCGTCAGTACTGGAGCTTCATCGCCCTGCACGACGAGATCGCGGCCCTGCGGCACATCCTGGACACCGAGTCGCTGTCGGGACCGGTGAACCTGACGGCGCCGGAACCGGTCACCAACCGGGAGGCGACGGCGGCGATGGGCCGGGTGCTGCGGCGCCCGACGCCGTTCGCGGTTCCGCAGCCGGTACTGCGCGCGGCGCTCGGAGACATGGCGTCCGACGTGCTGAGCAGTCAGCGGGCGCTTCCGGCACGTTTGTTGGAATCGGATTTCTCTTTCGCGTTCCCGCGCATCGACGACGCGATCAGGGCCGCGCTGCGGTAGAGGAGGACGCAGGAGGCACATCGGGGCGAGCTGGGCCGCCGTGTGCGCCCCCGCGCTCCGGTGCTCCGCGGTGTGCGCGACCTCCCCGGCCCCATACCTCCTTAGTCTCGATCCGAACTCGGGTATTCCTCGGGCCTGTTGGGGGCATGACCCTCCCACCAGCCGCGCCGACCTCGGGGAGGGGCACGTGCTCAGCACCGCTCATGATGCGGATGTCGTCATCGTCGGGGCCGGAGTCGCCGGACTGTCGGCGGCCCACCGTCTGACCAGTGCGGGTGTCACGGTCAGCGTCGTGGAAGCCGGCCCCGTGGTGGGCGGCAGAATGGCCACCGAGCAGCTCGACGGCTTCCGGCTCGACCGAACAGGCCAGTTGGTCAGTACCGCGTACCCGGAGCTGCGCCGCACGGCGGCGCTCCGGGACGCCGATCTGCGGATGTTCTCGCCCGGTGTGCTGGTGCACAGCGGAGGCCGGCTCCAGCGGACCGGCGAAGTGGGGGCTTCTCCCCACGCTCTGCGGAGCGTGGGCCGGGGGGCACCGAACGCCCCGAGGGGCGTAGGGGTCGCATTCACCGTTGCGCGCGCCCTCGCGAGCGCCCCTCGGCCCCGCCAGCTCGACCAGGCGCGGCTCGGGGCGTCGCTGGCCCGCCTCGCCGCGACGCCGGTGGACCGGATCCTGGCCCGCCCGGAACGGACCGCCGCGGAGGCGCTGTACGGCCGCGGGCTGCCGGCCCGTACGGTGCACGGCTTTCTGCGCCCGCTGCTCTCCGCGCTGTTGAGCGACCCGGATCTGACGGGCACCTCGAGCCGGTGCGCCGATCTGGCGCTGCTGGGCTACGCCCGCGGCCGCCTGTGCGTACCGGCGGGCGGTGCGGCGACACTGCCCGAACTGCTGGCTGCGGGACTGCCGTCGGGAGCCGTACGGACGGAGGTGTCGGTCACGGACGTCTCGACCACGTCGGTGACCACCGAGGAGCACGGCGTTCTCCGCTGCCGGGCCGTGCTGCTGGCCACGGGGGCGGGGGCCGCCGCCGGGCTGCTGCCGGGCCTGCGGGTGCCGTCGTTCCACACGGTGACCGTGTTTCACCACACCGCGCCCGAGTCCCCACTGCGGGAGCCGTCGCTCGTGCTGGACGCGGACCGGACGGGCCCGGTCTCGCACACCGCGGTGATGAGCGAGGTCGATCCGTCCCGGGCGTCGGACGGCCGGGTGCTGATCTCGTCGACGGTGCTGGGTGCGCGGTCCGAGGGCGAGGACCTGGAGCGGCGGGTGCGCCGGCATCTGGCGGCGCTGTACGCCACGCCCACCCACGGGTGGGAGCTGCTCGCGGTCCACCACGACCCCCGCGCGGTGCCGGCATCGCCCGCGCCGCACGATCTGCGCCGCCCTGTGCGGGTGCTCTCCGGCCTCTACGTCTGCGGCGACCACCGCGACACGGGGACGGTGCAGGGCGCTCTGCACTCGGGCCGCAGGGCGGCGCAGGCGGTCCTGAGCGACTTCGGTATCCGTGCCGACCACGCGCCGAAGCCACTGACGGCGGCGGCCTGAAACCCCGGCGGACGGGGCCGCCACCCCGCCCGCCGGCCACCGGCACCCACGGGGGACGTTGAGGGCAGTCCGCAGCCCCGGCCGCCGGCCCGGAATTCGTTCGCCGGCCGCCGGGCTCACCCGGGGGAAACACCGGAACCGGGGCGGTCCCCGGCCCCGTCCGCCGGCCATCAGGGCCCACGGGACGCTGAGGCGGAACAGGCCCCGGACCCGCCCGCCGGGGCCCACGGGGACGCCGAAACCGGGGCACGCCCCGGGCCCCGTACCGCCTTCGGCGCTGTCCTCGAACGCCGGCCGGGCCGATCACCAGGCCCCAGGCCCGGGGACAGCGCCCCGGGCCGCCGGGGACCGCCCCCGGGTGGCCCGGGGGCGGCCCTCAGCCGAGGGCCGACACGCGGTCGCGGTACGTGCGGACCGGGGCCGCGTCGCGGTACGGCTCCAGGCGGCGTTCGAAATCGCGTACGTACTCCGTCGCCCTCGCCGACCGCATCTCCGACGCCTGCAGCGCCGCCTCCGCCCCCAGCGCGCACGCCTGGTCCAGTTCACCGAGGCCCAGCCGGGCCGAGGCCAGGACCACGCGGGAGAAGAGCCGGCTGCGCGCGAAGGCCGGGGCCTGCAGTTGCAGGGAGCGTTCCGCGTGCTGGGCCGCGGTCCGGTACTGCCGCAGGTCCCGGTGGCAGTGGCCGAACTCGTCGGCCAGCTGGGCCTCGTCGAAGCCCCGTGCCCAGTGCGGCACGTCGTCCCCGGGCCTGGCGGTCTCCAGTGCCCGCTCGGCCCGTACGAGCGCCGCCGTGCACGCCGGTGCCTCGCCCAGCACTCCGTGCCCACGCGCCTCCACCGAGTGCAGCAGCGCCTGCACCAGCGGCGGGGCCGACGGCCCGACGCCCTGCTGAGCGACCCTGGTCAGCTGCACGGCCTCCCTGCCGTGGCCGAGGTAGACGGCCTGGCGGCTCATGGTGACCAGCACATAGGAGCCGTACGCCCGGTCGCCCGCCGCCTGCGAGAGCCGCAGCGCCTGGACGTAGTACCGCTGGGCGAGACCGTGGGCCGCGATGTCGTACGAGGTCCAGCCGGCGAGTCTGGTCAGGTCCGCGGCCGCCGCGAAGAGCCGCCGACCCGTGGTCTCGCCGTACGTGCCGCGCAGCATGGGCTCGGCCTCGTGCTCGAGGTAGCGCACCAGGGCCTGCCGCGCGTGCCCGCCGCCGTACGCGTGGTCGAGGGCGCGGAACAGCTCACCGACCGAGCGCAGCGCCGCGATGTCACCGCCGGAGACCCGCTGGCCCGGCCCACGGTCGGTGGTGCCCCGCTGCCGGGGCACCACCATCCTGGGGCCCTGCAGGGGGACCCGCCCCGACCCGGTGTGCGCCGCGTCGCCTCTGCCCACGTGCTCGTCGGCCCGCCCGATCAGCCAGTCCCTGCTCGGCACCACCAGTCCGGCCGGGGTGAACGCGATCTTGCGCAGTTCGGCGTGGCTCCCCGAGTCCTTGCGCCACAGACCGCTGACGATGTCCACGGCCTCCTCGGGGGTGGCGGCGAACTCCAGTCCCGCGTACACGGGCGCGCAGGCGTCGAGTCCCAGGTCCTGGGCGGACAGCCGCCGGCCGAGTCTGCGGGTGAACACCTCGGCGATCAGCGCGGGGGTGGTGCCGCGCGGCTGCTGCCCGCGCAGCCAGCGGGTGACGGACGTCTTGTCGTAGCGGAGGTCGAGGCCGTGCTCCAGCCCCAACTGGTCCACTCGGCGGGCGAGGCCGGCGTGCGAGAAGCCGGCCTCCGCGATGAGCGCCGCGAGCTGCCGGTTGGGGGTGCGCTGTGTGGTCCGTTCCGTCATCGGTTACGGGGTCTCCTGCCTTCCGGGCCGGGAGCAGCCCTCTTGGAACGGCGCGAATGTAGCGGCCCGCCACGGCCGTTCCGCCGCCTTCGCCCCACATTCATCCGATCGTGTGAGGATTGGTGCCGGTACTGGCCATGGGGCTGACGGGCATCGACCTGCCCGGCCGCCTTGTTTTCACCCGCCGTACAGTGGCTGGGGCCCGGCTCACCGCCGGGCGAGGTTCGAGGGAGGCACAGCCGTGAGTGAGCTGCGGTTCGTCCGACTGGGGTTCGGCGACGAGGCCGTCGAGTACCGGGAGGCATGGCAGAAGCAGCGCGAGGTCCACGCCGCCCGCTTCGCCGACGAGATCCCGGACACCTGTCTGCTGCTGGAGCACCCGCCCGTCTACACGGCCGGCCGGCGTACGGAGGACAGCGAGCGCCCCCTGGACGGCACTCCGGTCGTCGACGTGGACCGCGGCGGGAAGATCACCTGGCACGGTCCGGGCCAGCTGGTGGGCTATCCGATCCTGAAGCTGCCGCGGCCGGTGGACGTCATCGCGCATGTGCGCCGTCTCGAGGACGCGCTGATCGCCACCTGCGCGGAGTTCGGCGTGGAGACCAGCCGCGTGGAGGGCCGCAGCGGCGTGTGGGTCCTCGGCGATCCGCTGGAGCAGCGGCCCACGACCGGAGGGCTGTCGCTGGACTTCGATCCCCGGCTGCACGACGAGGAGTTCGACCCGCGGCTGAGCGGCCCGGAGTACGCGCCCTCCAACGCCGGCCAGCGCCGTGAGGACCGCAAACTGGCCGCGATCGGCATCCGTATCGCCAAGGGCGTCTCGATGCACGGCTTCGCGCTCAACGTGAACCCGGACAACACCTGGTTCGACCGGATCGTGCCCTGCGGCATCCGCGACGCGGGCGTGGCCTCGCTGGCTGACGAGCTGGGCCGCGACATCACCATCGAGGAGGTGCTCCCCGTTCTGGAGAGGCATCTGCGAGTGGTGCTGGAGAACGCCGAGCCGCGCCCCCGCGAGATCGAGAAGCCGGAGGCCGGGCAGCAGAAGGCCGAGAAAGCCTCCGTCTGACGCCCGCCGAGGGCGCTGGGGAATGCGCCCCTCTGGCCATGGGTTGGCCAGACGTAATGCCGCACTTTTAACGGGCGTACTCTGGTGTTCGCCGAAGAATCGAAGCTGTAGGGAGCCGGTCGTGTCCGCAGTCGCACCCGACGGACGCAAGATGCTGCGTCTGGAGGTCCGCAACAGCCAGACCCCCATCGAGCGCAAGCCCGAGTGGATCAAGACCCGGGCGAAGATGGGTCCCGAGTACAACCAGCTGCAGAAACTGGTCAAGAGCGAGGGTCTGCACACGGTCTGCCAGGAGGCGGGCTGTCCCAACATCTTCGAGTGCTGGGAGGACCGCGAGGCGACCTTCCTCATCGGCGGCGACCAGTGCACCCGGCGCTGCGACTTCTGCCAGATCGACACCGGCAAGCCGCAGGCCCTCGACCGTGACGAGCCCCGCCGGGTCGGCGAGTCGGTCGTCACGATGGACCTGAACTACGCCACGATCACCGGCGTCGCCCGCGACGACCTGGAGGACGGCGGCGCCTGGCTGTACGCGGAGACGGTGCGCCAGATCCACACGATGACGGCCGACCGCGAGGGCGGCCACACCAAGGTCGAGCTGCTGATCCCCGACTTCAACGCGGTGCCCGAACAGCTGGCCGAGGTCTTCTCCGCGCGCCCCGAGGTGCTCGCGCACAACGTCGAGACCGTGCCCCGGATCTTCAAGCGGATCCGTCCCGGTTTCCGTTACGAGCGCTCCCTCGAGGTCATCACGCGCGCCCGTGAGGCGGGGCTGGTGACGAAGTCGAACCTGATCCTCGGCATGGGCGAGACCCGCGAGGAGGTCAGCGAGGCGCTGCAGCACCTGCACGACGCGGGCTGTGAGCTGATCACGATCACGCAGTATCTGCGCCCGTCGGTGCGCCACCACCCGGTGGAGCGCTGGGTGAAGCCTCAGGAGTTCGTGGAGCTGAAGGAGGAGGCCGACGAGATCGGTTTCTCCGGTGTGATGTCGGGCCCGCTGGTCCGTTCGTCGTACCGGGCCGGCCGCCTCTTCCAGCAGGCGATGGAGGCCCGCGGAGCCGGCGCCGCAGCTCCGGCCACCAGGACTGTGTGAAGTCAAGCACAAGCAGCTACCGGTCGGTAACGCTCAGTTGGACGCGGTCCGCACCCTCCCCGCAGGTCGGGGGCAGGGGGCGGACCGCGTCGGCGTCCTGCGGGTGCATGCGACCCGCGCATTTGTCTTTCATCAGCGTTTGACCACCCCGTCATGCCCTGGTAACACCAATCAGTGACGCTTGACTCACGCACAGCTCCCACTCATCGCCGCTCACCCCGAGGGGGAACCTTCACCATGCAGGCCGCGCCGGTACGTCACGTCACTGCCCACCCGATCCCGTCCGTCACCGGCGCGCTGCGCGCCGTGGAGTCCCTGCTGCTCTCCGGCGGCCAGCGCACCGCCCGCCGCAACGCGTGGACGGCGGTCCTCGAGGACCGCCGCAGGGCCAAGGACCGGGTCGAGGCCCAGCACGTACTGGAGGCCGTGGCTGCCCGCACTTCGTAGGCCACGTAAACTTCCTCGTATGGCGAGGAAGGCAAACTCAGACAGCGCTGACGCAGCTGCGAACCCGGGGCGACTGAAGCAGATCGCTCTGACGTACAAGATGACCCGGAAGGCCGACCCGAAGGTCGGTCTTGTCGTCGCGGGTGTGGGAATCGTCACCTTCGGTGTCTTCCTCGGGATCGGCTTCCTGATCGGCCATCCCGTATACCTCGGCATCCTCGGCTTCGTGCTGGCCTTCCTGGCCATGGCGATCATCTTCGGACGGCGCGCGGAGCGGGCGGCCTTCGGACAGATGGAAGGCCAGCCGGGCGCGGCGGCCGCGGTCCTGCAGAACGTGGGACGCGGCTGGACCACGACCCCGGCGGTCGCGATGAACCGCAACCAGGACGTGGTGCACCGCGCGGTCGGCAAGGCCGGGGTCGTGCTGGTGGCCGAGGGCAACCCGAACCGGCTGAAGACCCTGCTCGCGGCCGAGAAGAAGAAGATGAACCGCATCGTCGTGGACGTCCCCGTGCACGACATCGTGGTCGGCAACGACGAGGGCCAGGTGCCGCTGAACAAGGTGCGCACCACGATGCTCAAGCTTCCTCGGGTGCTCACCGGCCCCCAGGTGACGTCGACCAACGACCGACTGCGCGCCATGGGCGACCTGATGAGCAACATGCCGCTGCCGAAGGGGCCGATGCCGAAGGGCATGCGGATGCCTCGCGGCGGAAAGATGCGCTGACGCGACGAACGAGCGAACGAACGAGTCAGGCGGCCGGGACGATGCCCCGGCCGCCTGACTCGTTCATGTGCTTCGTTTCATGCGAGAGGCATCGCCCCTCGCTCAGATCAGCAGCCCCTCGCTCAGATCCGCACCTGCACGGCGCGGGCGAGGCGGTCGTGCAGTCCGCGGCCGTCGCGGTCCCAGATGAGCGCCGGGATCGCGAGGCACAGCAGCGCGCTGCGTACGACGACCCAGCCGGCGCCGAGGCGTCCGCCGTTCTCGGAGACGACGCGCAGGCCGAGGAGCCGCTTGCCGGGGGTGAACCCGACCGTCCCCACGGTCAGCACGCTGAGCACGAAGAAGATGCCGAGGGCCCAGTTGCCGGCCGCCTGCCGGTCACCGCCCGCGAACAGTCCGTATGCGATCAGGAAACATAGCCCCCAGTCGATGAAGAGCGCCCCGAAGCGCCGCCCGACAGGGGCCACGGAGCCCGGTCCCGTCTCCGGCAGACCGAGCCGCTGACCTCGGTATCCGAAGTCGACGCCCATGTCCTCGGCCGCCGCGCGGGGCCCGGAGAGCCACGATCCGATTGCTTGCCTGTTGTCCACCCGTCCACGGTACTGTGCTCGGTTTCACCCGCCTGCGCCCGGGGGCCGATCCGGCGCTGCGAGTTCGATCCGGTTAACTTCGACGAAACAAATGGGTCATGCTGGAGAAATCCCGTCCGCCTACGGTCGAGACCAGCGTGTGCCACCGCACTGGCCTCACGGACGAGCTGCAACCCCGCCCCTCCCGGGTGGGAGTAGGAGGAGTTGGATGTTCCAGAACGCCGACGACGCGAAGAAGTTCATCGCGGACGAGGACGTCAAGTTCATCGATGTCCGGTTCTGCGACCTCCCGGGCGTGATGCAGCACTTCACCATCCCGGCTGCGGCGTTCGACCCGGCGGAGGAGCTTGCCTTCGACGGTTCGTCGATCCGCGGCTTCCAGGCCATCCACGAATCCGACATGGCGCTCCGTGCGGACCTGTCGACCGCGCGTGTCGACCCCTTCCGCCGCGACAAGACGGTCAACATCAACTTCTTCATCCACGACCCGATCACCGGCGAGCAGTACAGCCGTGACCCGCGGAACGTGGCCAAGAAGGCCGAGGCGTACCTCGCCTCCACCGGCGTCGCCGACACCGCGTACTTCGGTCCCGAGGCCGAGTTCTACGTCTTCGACAACGTGCGTTTCCAGACCTCGGCGAACGAGTCGTTCTACCACATCGACTCCGAGGCGGGCGCCTGGAACACCGGCGCGCTGGAGAACAACCGCGGCTACAAGGTCCGCTACAAGGGCGGCTACTTCCCGGCCCCGCCGGTGGACCACTTCGCCGACCTGCGCGCGGAGATCTCCCTGGAGCTGGACAAGAACGGCCTCCAGGTCGAGCGCCAGCACCACGAGGTCGGCACCGCCGGCCAGGCCGAGATCAACTACAAGTTCAACACGCTGCTCGCGGCGGCCGACGACCTGATGCTCTTCAAGTACATCGTGAAGAACGTCGCCTGGCGCAACGGCAAGACCGCGACCTTCATGCCGAAGCCGATCTTCGGTGACAACGGCTCCGGCATGCACGTCCACCAGTCGCTCTGGCAGGGCGGCTCCCCGCTCTTCTACGACGAGCAGGGCTACGCGGGCCTGTCGGACACCGCCCGCTACTACATCGGCGGCATCCTCAAGCACGCGCCGTCGCTGCTGGCCTTCACCAACCCGACGGTGAACTCGTACCACCGCCTGGTGCCCGGTTTCGAGGCCCCGGTCAACCTGGTCTACTCGCAGCGCAACCGCTCCGCGGCGATGCGTATCCCGATCACGGGCTCGAACCCGAAGGCCAAGCGCGTCGAGTTCCGCGCCCCGGACCCGTCGTCCAACCCGTACCTGGCCTTCTCGGCCCTTCTCCTCGCGGGCCTCGACGGCGTCAAGAACAAGATCGAGCCGGCCGAGCCGATCGACAAGGACCTCTACGAGCTGGCCCCCGAGGAGCACGCGAGCGTCCCGCAGGTCCCGACCTCCCTCCCGGCCGTCCTCGACGCCCTCGAGGCGGACAACGAGTACCTGCAGGCGGGCGGCGTGTTCACGTCCGACCTGATCGAGACGTGGATCGACTACAAGCGCACGAACGAGATCGCCCCGATCCAGCTGCGTCCGCACCCGCACGAGTTCGAGCTGTACTTCGACATCTAAGAGAGCGGGGTCGCGCGACCTGGCCTGGAGCCCTGGAAACAGACTGTGACCTGCGAAAACTCTTCTCAGCAGTCCTCACTGTCACCGCTTGGTCTCCGCCACCTTGTGCACCGAGTGCGCATCGCCCGGCCGATTCGCTGACTTGATGTCAGAAACACTGCGAGGGCCGCTACCCCATAGCCGGGGCAGCGGCCCTCGCTGGCTCGTCCAGGCTCGGTGTGCGGCGGCAGCCTTCTTGGTCTCCCGGTAACGGGGCGGGTCGGTGACCTGCTGTGATGGGTGCCGCAGGTTGCGCTGTCAGCCGTAGTTGTCAAAGGGCCGGAGGCTGATGCCTCCGGCCCTTGGCCTATGAGCGGGAGGCCTCCTCGCCCCGGGCGGCAGCCGAGTCTTCGAGGATGCGGCCGGACAGCGGGACCGCCTGTCGACCATGGCGGCCGCCCCTGCCGACCGCGGCGATCTGTCGGCCGCCTTCATCCGCCCCGACCGCATCGTCGCCTGGGCCGCCGCCCCGGGCCTGCCCGCGGACACCGCAGCTCTGGCGACCGCGCTGCGCACCTGGCTCGGCGAACTGCACGCACGTCGCGATGGAGCAGTTCGCCTACCGCGGACCCGCACCTGTGGTGGTCAGTGCGGTCAGCCCGACCAGCGGAAAGGCCGGCACCCCGGTCACCATCAGCGGCTCGGGCTTCGCCGATGGCGCCAACACCGGACGGTAGCGTCCACACGCCCCGTTCCCGGGGTGGCCCGGACTGCGACCGGCAGCCGGGAGCACAGGACCACATGGTTGACAGAGAGTCAGGGAATCCGGTGAACGCCGGATGTCGGCCTGCGGCCACCTCCGCGAAGCTGCTAGCTGTGAGCGCGGTAGCTACACGTACAGCTACGAAAAGTCCTCCGGAAACACGGCGTTGCTCTCCGGTCTCCATGCCTCAAGAAAGGTCTGGGATGCTCAAAATCTTCCCTGTGGCCCTCCTCGCGCTCGCTCTTGCCGCCACACCACTGAGCCCGGCGGTGGCCAAGGCGCCTCCGCAGTCCGACCAGATCCCCGGCCGTTACATCGTGACCCTCAAGGACACGGCCGCTGCCGACGCTGCCGGCGTGGAGGCGGCTGTGAACGCGGCTGTCGAGGAGGCCGCCAACCTCGGGGCCGAGGTGCAGCACGTGTACCGCCACGCCCTCCAGGGCTATGCGGCGTCCATGAGCCCGAGCGTCGCAGCCACGCTCACGGACGACCCGCGGGTGAGTTCGGTGGAGCCCGACCGGCGGGTACAGGCCACCGCTCAGTCGGTCCCGACCGGTGTGGACCGGGTTGAGGCGGACAAGAGCCCCACAGCGGCCATCGACGGCGTCGACACCCGGGTGGACGCTGATGTCGCCGTCATCGACACCGGGATCAGCCCGAACCACCCCGACCTCAATGTGTACCGGGCCGGCGGCAAGAACTGCTGGCTCCCCATCCTGCCCCCGAACGACTGGCACGGTCACGGAACGCATGTCGCCGGAACCATCGGCGCCCTGGACAACGGCACCGGGGTGGTGGGTACGGCACCGGGCGCCCGGCTCTGGCCGGTCCAGGTGCTCGACCCCTTGGGCAGCGGCACCACCTCGTCAGTCATCTGCGGCATCGACTACGTCACCCAGCACGCCGACGAGATCGAGGTCGCGAACATGAGCCTGGGCGGCGCCGGCACCGACGACGGCAACTGCGGCAAGAGCAACAACGACGCCATGCACCAGGCGATCTGCAATTCCGTCGCCAAGGGCGTCACCTACACCGTGGCGGCCGGCAACGACCACGCCGACGCCAAGAACATGATCCCCGCCGCGTACGACGAAGTCATCACCGTCAGCGCCCTGGCCGACTTCGACGGCAAGCCGGGCGGTCTCGGCCGGCCGACGTGTCGCAACGACCAGGACGACACCTTCGCCGACTTCTCCAACTACGGCCCCGACATCGACCTGATCGCGCCTGGCGTGTGCATCTACTCCACCTCCAACAGCGGCGGCTACACCACGCTGTCCGGCACCTCGATGGCCGCGCCCCACGTCGCGGGCGGCGCAGCGCTGTACCTGGCCACCCACCCCGGCGCACCGCCGCAGAGCGTCAAGACGGCTCTGCAGGGCGCCGGCAGCCTGGACTGGACCTGGCCCTCGCAGGACGGCGACGGCACCAAGGAGCGTCTGCTCAGGCTCTCGTCCTTCTGACGACGGTCATCCGCCTCGTGGGGGGGGGGGGGGGGGGGGGGGGGGGGGGGGGGGGAGAGAAGGGGATCTGCTTGCGCGGGAAAGAGGAGAGGAAAAAAGAA
>NZ_JBVHTA010000008.1:9596-48128 GCF_055566095.1 Streptomyces sp. NPDC027962 | reverse complement strand
AGTGGGGTTTTTTTTTTTTTTTTTTTTTTCTCCCTCTTTTTTCCTCCCCCCTTCCTCTCCCCCCCCCCCCCCCCCCCCCCCCCCCCCCGCCACAGGTGCTTCTGCGCAGACGCCGCAAGCAGCGCAGAAGACAAGGACGATGGCCCCCACCAACGACGCGGGTACCGCTTCCGTCCCCCTACGCTCACCGCCGTACTACTGGACCGCCGTACTGCTGGACCGCCGTGGCGCGCTCCGTGTCGCCGGCCCCGGCAGGCCGCGTGCCTGGAGAGTCGGGCCGGTGTCGCGCTGCTCGAGGCCGATCTGCTCGATCGCGGCCACCTGGTGGGGGGCCTCGCTGCGGGCCGCGCTCGTCGGGCTCGAGCCGCGGGTGCTCGCCGCGACCGATGCGGAACTGCTCGCGGACCTCGACCAGGCTCCTGGCGCCGACCGGCCGCGGGTGCCGCTGCCCGCCCGACGGCGGGCGCACGACCGGCGCGGGTGCCGGGAGGGGCGGGTGCCGGGAGGGGCGGGTGCCGGGAGGGGCGGCGTCCGCCGCGCCCAGGCGGGACGAGGTGGCGGGATACGGGCAGGCACTACGATCGGGCCGCATGGGGATCACTGTGCAGGCGCTGACGTACTACCCGGTCAAGGGCTGCGCCGGAACCGACGTCGAGTCCGCCCGGGTCGGGGCCATGGGGCTGGAGCACGACCGGACCTTCATGGTCGTCGACGCCGTCGAGGGGGCTTTCCGGAGTCAGCGGGGGCTGCCGGCCATGGCCGCGGTCCGGCCCGAGGTCGTCGACGGCGGGCGGGCCCTGCGGCTGAGCGCGGACGGCTTCGAGAGCCTGGTCGTGGCCGTCGACCCGGAGGGCGAGCCGAGGCCGGTGAGCCTGTTCGGCAAGCCGGTCGGGCACGCCGTGGACCAGGGGCAGGAAGCCGCCGAGTGGTTCTCCGAGGCGCTCGGGGAGAAGTTGCGGCTGGTACGGGCGCCGGACGGCTTCGACCGGGACGGGTGGGGCGAGACGCCGGGGAAGGTCGCCTTCGCGGACGCCCATGCCGTGCTCGTCGTGTCGCAGGCGTCGTTGGACGGACTGAACGCGCGGATCGAGGCCGCCGGCGGGGAGCCGGTGCCGATGGACCGCTTCCGCGCCAACATCGTGCTGGGCGGGTGCGCGGAGCCCCACGACGAGGACGTCATCCGGCGGTTGGAGGCCGGCGGTGTGCAACTGGCCCACTCCGTACGGGCGATGCGCTGCTCCGTTCCCCTGGTGGACCAGCGGACGGGGCTGCGGGCCGGCCCTGAACCGGTGCGGACGCTCGCCACATACCGGCGGGAGCCCGCGTACGACAACAAGGTGAGCTTCGGCGCGAAGACGGCCGTGGTGCGCGAGGGCACGCTGACGGTCGGAGACCCGGTGCGCGTGGAGCGGTACGGGAACGGGGCGCCGGATCCCCGGCGCCCCGCCTCCCCGTGAACCGGCCGACTCAGCGCCCGTAGCGGATCAGGGCCCTGACCATGCGGCATGTCGTGTCGGACGGCGCGTGGGCGCCGATCCGCTCCGCCGTCGCCCGTATCCGGCGGTTGTCCGCCGTCGCCGGGTGGTAGACGCCGGAGTCGAGCAGGGCGATCGCAAGGCGCATGGCCTTCAGCCGGCGGTTGTGGGAGACATACCACTCGCGCGGCTGTCCGGCCGGGAGCGGCTTCTTCTGCAGAGGGGTCTGGGGCTTCGTCGTGAGTGTGGCAACGGCCATCGGCAACCTCCTGGCGCGGTGGCGGGACCATCCCGAACTACTGTTCATTCTACCGGCGGCCACTGACAATCGGCCCTGGCCAGACGGTGTTTGACAGGCTCATGGGCGGTACCGTGGCGCGCATGGAGATCTGGATCAACCCGGCCTGTTCCAAGTGCCGCAGCGCCGTCGATCTGCTCGACGCCGAGGGCGCCGAGTACACCGTCCGCCGCTACCTCGAGGACGTGCCGAAGGAGCACGAGATCCGCGCCGTCCTCGAACGGCTCGGCCTCGAACCGTGGGACATCACCCGCACCGGCGAGGCCGAGGCGAAGGAGCTCGGACTCAAGGACTGGCCCAAGGAGGCTGGTTCGCGCGACAGGTGGATCGCGGCCCTCGCCCAGCACCCGAAGCTCATCCAGCGTCCGATCATCACGGCGGACGACGGTTCCGCGGTGGTGGGGCGTACGGAGGAGGCGGTACGGGACGCGATGCGGCGCGGCTGACGGAACGGCCTCCCGCCGGAGGCCGTTGTCGCCGCCGGAAACGCATCGGCCGCCGGAGGCTCAGCGTTCGTCGGTGCCCGCCACCTTGCCCGTCGCGAGGGCGATGCGGTTCCAGGTGTTGATGGTGAAGATCAGGGCGAGCAGCTGAGCCAGTTCGCGCTCGTCGAAGTGCCGGGCCGCGCGGGCGTAGACGTCGTCCGGGACGCCGCCGTCGGCGATCAGGGTCACGGATTCGGTCAGGGCCAGTGCCGCCTGCTCCTGCTCCGTGAAGAAGTGGGCGGCCTCGCGCCAGCCGGGAGGCACCGGGCGAGCGGAAGGCACACGACGGACGGGACGGGCTGGTCGTCGGGTACGGGACGCCCCCCGAGCACCTGTACGCGGACGCGCTCGACGCGCTGTGCCGGGCGCTGCCGCCGGAGTGAACCGCAGCCACGAACTGCCGTCACCTTAAGGAAAGTTAAGGAAGTGGTCCGTGCGACCGGTGAGCAGTCGGCAACGGCTACTCGTACGTAACGGCACAAGGAACCAGCCGGCCGCCCCCGCGGCCGGAGACAGGAGCCCTTACGTGTCACGCAAGAAGACCCTCAGCGGCAAGAAGAAGATCGCCCTGCTCGTCGGCGCTGCGGCCATGGCCGGCGGCACTGCGATTGTCATGACCGGGACAAGTCAGGCCTCTGTGGCCTGCGACGGACTCGCCCAGGCAATCCGCAACAACGAGAACTTCATCGCCGGGCAACGGGCCAATCCCGACGCCCAGTCGGCGGCACGCATCGCCAACCGGGAGGCGGTGATCGCGCAGATCAACGTCCAGCAGGAGGCGGCCGGCTGTGCGGCCGGCGGGGGCGGTGGCCAGGCGGCGGCTCCCCCGGCCGCCGAACAGCCGCCGGCAGAGGCGCCGCCCGCCGAGGAGGGCGCCGAGCAGGGCGGCGGCCAGGGCGAGGACCAGGCAGGGGACCAGGCAGGGGACCAGGCAGGTGGCGAGGAGGCCGGCAACGCGGGCGGCGGCGCCGCCGGCGAGGTCGTCTGCGCCGGCTCGACCGTCACCCTCTCCGGCGAGGGCGGCGCACCGGCCGCATCCAGCAGCGAGTTCCCGGTCGGGACCCAGCTCAAGGTGACCAACCTCGACAACAACAAGTCCACGACGGTCGAGGTCACCTCGGTCTCCGGCAGCTGTGCCCTGCTCAACGACGCCGCCTTCGAACAGGTCCGCGAGGCAGGCAAGTTCCTGATCCGCAACGCGCGCATCGAGCGCGTCGGCTGATCCCATCCGGTCGCCGGACCGCAGGACGCATGCCGCAGCCGCCGCTCCCCCTTCCACTGTCCCAGGAGGAGCAGCAGCCGCCGGGCCGCACACCCGGCGGCCTGCGGACGACCGTCCTGACCGCGCGGCCGCCCAGACGTCGTAGCCGCAGGCCCCGGTAACGCCCCCGCCGGCCCTGCGGCTACGGCACCTCCCCGGCGAGCTGCGCCTCCGCCTCCGCGAGGATCTCCGCGAGCCGGACGCCGAAGCGGATGTCGCAGTCGTGCGCTTCCCCCGTCCGTACCGCCTCGAGCAGCGCGTCCACGGCCGTACGGAACGAGTCCACCGGGTCTCCCCACCCGTCGGGCAGCTCGGCCCTCCCCCGCTCGCCCAGCAGCACCAGGCTTGTGCCCGCCGCCTTCTCCGGCGCGCCGAGGCCCAGCGTCACGGTGCTGGACGCCCCCGAGGCGTGCCGCAGCACCAGATGCACGGTGTCGGCGGGGCCACGGCCGGCCGACAGCATTGTCACATCGCCAAGCACCGGGATCAGCGCCGAGAGCGCATGCGGGCCCACGTCCCACAGGCCGCCCTTCTCCCGGCGCCACGGCGACGCCGCGAACGGGCTGTCCGAGCCGTCGTCCGAGTACAGCGAGCCGAGCCATTGCGCGTGCGCGGTGAACCACCCGCCCTCGGCGGCCTGTTCGGCCACCCACGGCGCCGTGTCCGCGGCGAACCGCAGCGTGCAGAACACCACCGACGCGACCCGCGCGTCCTCGGCCGCCGTGGCCGCCGCCCGCGCCGCGGTCACATCCGTGGCAACCGGCTTGTCCAGCAGCAGATGGCAGCCCGCCGCCGCGGCCCGGGCCGCGAGCGGGGCCTGGACGTCCGGCGGCAGCGCGAAGGCAACGGCGTCACTGACGGCGAAGAGGGCGTCGATGCCGTCGTCGCCGGTGAACGCCGCCGTGCCGTGGGCGTCGGCGAGCGTCGCGGCCGCGTCGGGCCGCCTCCCCCACACCCCGCTGAACACGACATCCGGGTGGCCGGCCAGCGCCGGGGCCTGCGTCATCCCTGCCCACGGCCCGGCGCCGAGGAGCCCGATACGCAGCTGCTGCGTCTGCTTCGCCATGCGCACCAGTGTGCACGGCGGCTGAACGTGCCGACCGGTGCGCAAGCACGGGAAGGTCCGGGAAGCACGCCGACACGCCGCTCCTGACCCGCGGGTTCTCCTGCGTAACGTGGGGTTCACAAACGGGCAACGGCCGGGAAATCGCGCATTGCCAAGCTGCGCGCATACCGCTGCACCCGCAAAGGATGAGACCCCGTGACCTTCAAGGCTGAGTACATCTGGATCGACGGCACTGAGCCGACCGCCAAACTTCGCTCGAAGACGAAGATCATGACGGGCTCCGCCGGCCTCGACGAGCTGCCCATCTGGGGCTTCGACGGGTCCAGCACCAACCAGGCGGAGGGCCACGCGTCGGACCGCGTGCTCAAGCCGGTCTTCACCTGCCCGGACCCGATCCGCGGCGGCGACGACATCCTCGTGCTGTGCGAGGTCCTCAACACGGACATGACGCCGCACGAGTCCAACACCCGTGCCGCGCTGGCCGAGGTCTACGGGCAGTTCGCCGCGCAGGAGCCGATCTTCGGCATCGAGCAGGAGTACACCTTCTTCAAGGGCTCCCGCCCCCTGGGTTTCCCCGAGGGCGGCTTCCCGGCCGCACAGGGCGGCTACTACTGCGGCGTCGGCGCCGACGAGATCTTCGGCCGTGACGTCGTCGAGGCCCACCTGGAGAACTGCCTCCAGGCCGGGCTGGGCATCTCCGGCATCAACGCCGAGGTCATGCCCGGCCAGTGGGAGTTCCAGGTCGGCCCGCTGGCCCCGCTCGAGGTCGCGGACCAGCTGTGGGTGGCCCGCTGGCTGCTCTACCGCACCGCGGAGGACTTCGAGGTCTCCGCGACGCTGGACCCGAAGCCGGTGAAGGGCGACTGGAACGGAGCGGGCGCGCACACCAACTTCTCCACCAAGGCGATGCGCGAGGGCTACGACGCCATCATCACCGCCTGTGAGTCGCTCGGTGAGGGCTCGAAGCCGCTCGACCACGTCAAGAACTACGGCGCAGGCATCGACGACCGTCTGACCGGCCTGCACGAGACCGCCCCGTGGAACGAGTACAGCTACGGCGTCTCCGACCGCGGTGCCTCGGTCCGCATCCCGTGGCAGGTCGAGAAGGACGGCAAGGGCTACATCGAGGACCGCCGCCCGAACGCCAACGTCGACCCGTACGTGGTGACCCGCCTGCTGGTGGACACCTGCTGCTCGGCGCTGGAGAAGGCCGGCCAGGTCTGAGCAACTGAAGCTCCGTGAAGGGGGCGTCCGCCGAAGAGGCGGACGCCCCCTTTCTGTGCCCACGCCCGGGCAGGGGCGGGGGAGTTGGCCGGGACCGCCCGCGCACGGTCGGGCTGCGGCGGGTCGGCTGCACATACGTCCCCTAGGAAGCGGACTTGGCCCGCGCCCTCGCGACTACGCCGAGCGTGATGTCGACGGCGAGGAACACCAGCAGGCTGATGCCGAGCATCGGTACGAACCAGCCGACCAGGGCCGTCGCCGCGGCAAGCGGCAGCAGCGCCGTGACCGGCACCTTGCGCCAGGCGCCGCGCGGCATGGGCCGACCGGCGCTCAGCCTGCGTTCCTTCGTCGGCCTGCGCAGCCACCACATGCGGTAGCCCCAGACGATGAGGAGGATCAGGGCGACCATGAGGGCGGCCAGGGCGAGCTGGTTGACCAGTCCGAAGAGGACCCCCATGTGGCCGTCGATGCCGTAGCGGGTCAGCTTGGCGAGCAACGGGTAGTCGTCGAAGCGCAGTTCGTCGATGACGCGGCCGTCGGCGGGGTCGACGGCCACCGAGTCGAGGTGGACCGGGTACTGGGTGTCGGTCTCCTTGACGACGTAGCCGCTGCCGTCGGCCGGCAGCGTCACGGCGATCCTGCCGTCGACGCCGGAGCCCCGCGCCGCGGCCACGGCGTTGTCGATGCCGACGTCCGCGCCCTGGTGCTCCGCTCCGTGGCCGGTGCCGCCGTGGCCCTCGTGCCCGTCCCTGCCGCCGGCGCCCGCGTCGAGCGCGGCGGAGACGGTGGGGGTGGCGCCACCCAGCTGGTCCTGGACCGCGCCGATGTTCTCGCCCGCGTAGCGGGACCAGGTCAGGCCGGTGGCGGAGAGCGCGACCAGGCCGGCGACGGCCCACAGTCCGACGGAGCCGTGCCACGACAGCGTCCGGCGGCGCCCGGTCGTGCCGCGCTCGGGCAGGAGCAGCGCCCGCTTGGTACGGCGTCGGCGTCCGAACCACAGCAGGAGGCCGCCGAGCGCGACGACCCACAGCCAGCTGGCGGCGAGCTCGCTGTAGTTGCGGCCGAGGTCGCCCAGATGCAGGTCGCGATGGAGTTCGTCGAGCCACGCCCGCAGCGGGAGAGCGCCGGAACTGCCGTAGGAGGGCAGCTCACCCCGTATGTCCGCGGTGTACGGATCGACGAAGACGGCGAGGGACTTGCCCTCCTCGACCCCGGGGTCGGTCATCAGGACGCGGGTGGTCGCCCCGTCCTCGTACGAGGGCCACACGGCGGTGACGGTGCCGTCCGGATTCGCTTCGCGTGCCGCGTCGACCTGGGCCTCGAGCGGGAGGGACGGGCCGGTGACCGGGGCGTTCAGTTCGTGGCGGTAGACGACCTTCTCGGCCTGGAAGGACAGCGAGTAGAGCAGGCCGCTGACAGCGGCGAGGAGCAGTAGCGGGGCGATCAGCAGCCCCGCGTAGAAGTGCAGCCGGAGAACGAGGGGGCGCAGCGCGCCCCAGGTGGACTTCGGTTCGGCGGGGCCGGTTTCGGCCTTCGGTGCGGTGCCCTGGTCGGGGGCGTCAATGGACATGACGGTCCTTGGAAGTCGGTTCTGACATGGGGATGGCGGCCCCCGGGTCAGATCGCGGCTCCGGAGGCCGTGGCGCGGGGGACGGCGGGCACGGGCGGGCCGCGCCGGACGACGGTGTGCGCGAGGACGACACCGTGGAGGCGGGGCGCCCGGGTGGCCGGGCGGGGCGCCGGCTCGGGCGGTTCCGGCAGCCGTACGGCGGTGAGCAGCAGCCGCAGCGGGGTGAAGGCGACCGCGAACGCGGTGCGTGCGAGGCGGAAGAGCGCGGCTTCGCCGTGGGCCAGCCAGAGCGCGCAGCCGGCCGCGGCCACGAGGTGCACGGCGAGCATGCCGCTGTCGGCGGCGAAGTCGGTGGACACGTCCATGCGCTGGTGCCCGTGGTGGTGCTGCGCGGCGGACGGCCGGCCGCCGGAGAAGATCAGGTGCAGCACCCCCTGCACGGCGAGGAGCCCCGCGCCGATGGAGCGGGCCCCGCGGCGGCGGCCGGCCGCGAGCCAGCCACCGGCCGACGTCATGCAGAGCGCGGCGAGCAGCGCGGAGGGCGGCAGGTCGTGCGCAGACAGGGACGAATGGCCCATTGCGGCAAGGATGACGGCCACCGCCGCGAAAAGCGCGGCCCGAAGAGCGCGTAGGGGCGACCGGGCATCCGTCATGGTCCGCACATGCTGCCATCCCGCGTCCGGGTCCGGGAGAGTGACCGCGGGTACGGGTCGTTCTCCCGGCAGCAGAACCGCCTTCCCCGGCGGACGGCCGCGGGGCAGAGTCGCGATCATGAAGCTACTGATTCTGGGCGGTACGGAGTTCGCCGGGCGGGCGGTGGCCGGGTCGGCGCTCGCCCGCGGCTGGGACGTCACGGTCTTCCACCGCGGACGGCACGCGGCGCCGGACGGTGTCACCACACGGATCGGCGACCGCACCGCCGAGGACGGCAGCGGCCTGGCAGCACTCGCGGACGGCGTATGGGACCTCGTCGTCGACACCTGGTCGGGCGCGCCGTCCGCCGTCCGGGACACGGCGCGCCTGCTCGCGGGGCGGGTCGGCCGCTATGTCCTTGTGTCGAGTTGCTCGGTGTACGTGTGGCCGCCGGCGGCCGGCTACGACGAGAGCGCCCCGGTCGTGGAGGGCGACCCGGACGCGGGAGACGTGCCGTATGCCGAGGCCAAGCGCGGGGGCGAACTGGCCGTACTGGACGCCTTCGGTGCGGACCGTGCGCTGCTGGTGCGCTCGGGCCTGATCCTCGGCCCGTGGGAGAACATCGGCCGGCTTCCGTGGTGGCTCGGGCGGATCGCGCGCGGCGGCGACGTGCCGGCGCCCGGGCCGCGGGAGACGCCTCTGCAGTTCGTCGACGTACGCGACCTGGCCGGCTGGACGCTCGACGCGGCGGAAGCGGGGCTGAGCGGGCCGTACAACCTCACCAGTGAGCCGGGGCACACGACCATGGGCGAACTGCTCGAGGCGTGCGTGGCGGTGACGGGCTCGGCGGCGCGGCTCACGTGGATGCCGGCGGAGGTGATCCTGGCCGCGGGCATCGCGCCGTGGACGGACCTGCCGATCTGGATCCCGCAGAGCGACCCGGCGCATGGCGCGCTGCACGGTGCGGGGGTGGGGCGTGCACTGGCGGCGGGCCTGCGGTGCCGACCGGCGGCGGACACGGTCCGGGACACGTGGTCGTGGCTCACGTCGATCGGCGGCACGGCGCCCCAGCGGCCGGACCGACCGCGGGTGGGGCTGGCGCCGGAGATGGAGTCGAAGCTGCTCGGGGGGTGAGACCCGGTTGCGGCCCCCGGCCGGCACCGGAGTCCCTGCCGGGGAACCACAGGGCGAGGTCCACAGGGTGGTGCCGGATACACCCCGAGGCGGTGTCCTCGCGTGATGGCGCTGATCGGCTCGGTTGCGCTGTTCGCCCTGACGGTGACATCGATCGCGCTGACAGCCGTCGGCGTGGGCGTGTTCACCACTCCGTGTCTGCAGATCCTGGTGCGGGCCCACGTCAACCGAACGCGGCTGCCGGCGGCGCGGTGGTCGGCCACGGCCGTACAGGGGGCCGAAGGGCCGAGGAAGTCTGCCGGGTAGTGCCCGTTTTCTTCGTGGTCCAAACGGTTTGGGGGCTGGAGACTTCTACGATTTCTGCACACGGCTGAACGCCCCGTCGTCGGTGCCCGTATGGAACGACGCGCTACTTCCCTCCCCCGGGATTGGAGTTCCATGGGACGCACATCGAGAAAACGCTCAACGCTGGCAAACCGGGCGATCGCTGCTTCGGCTGCCCTCATTCTGGGCGGGGGTGGGCTGGTCGCAGCCAATGTCTACGCATCCGCCGGCGAAGGCTGGGGCCAGCGAAGCCACAACCGGACACAGAGTGTCGGACAGCAGGTTTCCACGATCGACTGCCCGGAGGTCGTCAATTCCATCAAGGAAATACCCGACGACCAGCGTTTCGCCGTCGACCGCGAACTCGCCACGCTGGACAACCAGGTCACCACGTACTACCAGCGGTTCGCCGACAACAAGGAGCGGGTCCAGAACGACCGCAACTTCGCGCAGAACGAGATCCTCACACCGCTGAAGAACGAACGGCTGGTGATCATCCAGCGCATCGTCGCCATGATCGACCGCTCGGCCGAACGGCCCCAGGGGCTCGAGGCGACGGCCCCGTGCACGCTGCGCGGCGACGACAACGGCGGGAACGACGGGAACGGAGACCAGAACGACGGTCAGAACGAGGACCAGAACGACGGTCAGAACGGCGACGGCGGCCAGGATCAGGGCCAGGACGACGGCCAGGACGGCGGCGACCAGGGCAACGACAACGGCGACGACAACGGGGACAACGGCGGGAACAACGGCGGCCAGGCGGGCAACGGCCCCGAGGCCGGCGACTTCGTCGACATCCAGACCGTCCAGCCGAACGTCCAGAACCCGCGAAAGCGCCGCGGCGCCTCCCGGGGCACCTTCGTCACCAATTGCGGCGTGAACGAGAACGGCAAGTTCAATTCCGACAACGTCATCGTCGCCCCCGGTGTGAGCAACGGTGCACACCACGTGCACGACTACGTCGGCAACCAGGCCAATGACGCATTCGCCAGTGACGACGATTTCGCGAACGGAGACACCACCTGCAACAACCAGGGCGACAAGTCGACCTATTACTGGCCCGTGCTGCGCCTGCAGAACGGTCAGAACGAGTTCGACGCCGGTGACGACGGCGGCGGCAACGACCAGAACGTCGGCGAGATCCAGACGCCGTCGCAGGTCACGCTGACGTTCGTCGGAAATCCCCGGAGCAAGGTCACCGCGATGCCGAAGTTCCTCCGCATCATCACCGGTGACGCGAAGTCCTTCACCAACGGCGACGCGAATGCCAACGCCTCCTGGAGCTGCACCGGATTCGAGGACCGCCAGCTGAAGGACAAGTACCCGATCTGCCCCGAGGGCAGCCAGGTCGTGCGCAGCTTCAAGTTCCAGAGCTGCTGGGACGGCCAGAACGCCGACAGCGCGAACCACCGCACCCATGTCGACTTCGCTCAGGCGGACGGCAGCTGCCCGGACGGCTTCCAGGCCATCCCCCAGCTGGTGCAGCGGATCGTCTACGACGTGCCGCCGCCGGTCTTCGACGGGCAGAACGCCTCGGTCTTCGCGGTCGACTCGTTCCCCGAGCAGCTGCACAAGCCGATCACCGACCACGGCGACTTCATCAACGTCTTCGACGAGGACCTGATGGACGAGATGGTGGACTGCATCAACGACGGCCGTCGTTGCCAGTGACCCGTCCGTGAACGGCAGAGGCCGGGCCTGCCTGGAGATCTCCAGGCAGGCCCGGCCTTGTCGTCTGCGGACGTCGACTGCGCGGGGCCTCCCGGGCCGGTCCGGTGTCCCGGACCGGCCCGACCGGACCCGCCGTTCTGTGCGTACGTTCTGGGTAAGTTCTCTGCGTATCAGCCCTCGTGGTGCTCCGCGTGGCCCTCGTCGCTCGTGCCGCCGCCACTGTCGCTGCCCTGGTCGCCGTGTTCGCCATGGCCGCCGCCGTCGTCGCCACTGCCGCCCGAGCCGTGCTGCGCCCCGGTCTCCACCGTGCCGCCGAGGCGGCCGCGCAGGGCCGCGACGACCTTCTCGTCGCCGACCGCGACCCACTTGCGGCCGACCAGATACGTGCCGCCGTAGTCGTTGGCCTCGTTGATCCACTCCCGCTGGCCGCGGTCGGTGGCGAAGGTCGCGAGGACGTACCTGCCGTCGTCCGTACTGCAGTTGGCCTGGCGCAGCTCGTCCGCGTCCGTCTGTATGTTCGGCCGGCAGTCGGCCCGGCGCGCGAGTTCCTCCAGCGTGCCGGTCGCCGTCTTCGGCGCCTTCGTGCCCTCATCGGCGGCGACACGCCCGTCGTCGTCGCCGCCGGACCCGCAGGCCGCCGCCAGGGCGAGGACCACAACTGCCAGTCCTGTCCGGGCCGCCCGCCATGTGCTTGTACTCGTACTCGTCCGCATCCGGCCATGGTGCCCTTTCGTGCTCTCTTCGTGTAGCCGAACCACGGGTAACGTGCGCTCCGCACGCACCTGTTGTCGCCCCAGCAACACGGAGGAGCTGCCGATGAACGCGCTGTCGAGACGTACGCTGCTGGGAACCGCCACAGCGGTCGGAGCCGGCGCTGTGCTCGCAGGACCCACCGCCGCGGCCGCCGTGCCCGCACCCGCGGCGCCTGCCGAACCCGCCACCGGATCCGCCGACGATCCCGCCGTCGCCGCGCTGCGCCGTCTGCTGCCCGACCACGCCGGCCAGTTCCGGCTGACGGCACTGACCGGCCCGGAGCGTTTCCGTGTCACCGGCACCACCGGCCGCATCGAGGTCGCCGGCACCAGCCCGGCGGTCCGGCTGACCGGGGTGCACTGGTATCTGAAGTACGTCTGCCGGGCACACATCTCGTGGTCCGGCTCCCAGCTCGATCTGCCCCGCCGGCTGCCCGGGACCGGCCGCGCGCTCGAGCGGAGCGCGACCGTCCCGCACCGGTTCGCGTACAACGACACGCACGACGGCTACACCGCCCCGTACGCCGACTGGCCGCGCTGGGAGCGGCTGATCGACGTGCTCGCCCTGCACGGCTGCAACGAGGTCCTGGTGACGCCGGGCCAGGAGGCCGTCTACCACCGGCTGCTGAGGGACTTCGGGTACTCGGACACGGAGGCCCGCACCTGGCTGCCGGCGCCTTCCCATCAGCCCTGGTGGCTGCTGCAGAACATGAGCGAGTACGGCGGTCCGCTCTCGCCCGCCCTCATCGAACGCCGCACGGACCTGGGCCGGCGGATCGCCGACCGGCTGCGCGAGCTGGGCATGCACCCCGTCCTGCCCGGCTACTTCGGCACCGTCCCCGACGGCTTCGTCGCCCGTAACCCGGGCGATGCCCGGGTGATCGGGCAGGGCACCTGGAACGGGCTGCGCCGCCCCGACTGGCTCGACCCGCGTACGCGGTCGTTCGCCGACGTGGCCGCCGCGTTCTACCGGCACCAGCGGGAACTGTTCGGCGAGGTCGACCACTTCAAGATGGATCTGCTGCACGAGGGCGGCACGGCCGGCGACGTGCCGGTACCGGACGCGGCCCGCGCGGTGGAGAGGTCCTTGCGGACGGCGCACCCCACGGCGACCTGGGTGATCCTCGGCTGGCAGGCCAATCCGCGCCCGGTGCTGCTCGAGGCCATCGACACGGACAAGGTGCTGATCGTCGACGGACTGTCCGACCTGGACACCGTCACCGACCGGGAGAAGGAGTGGGGCGGGGCGCCGTACGCGTTCGGCACCATCCCGAACTTCGGCGGCCGTACGACGATCGGCGCGAACACCGACCGCTGGACGGAGAAGTTCACCGCCTGGCGCGACAAGCCCGGGAGCGCACTGGTGGGCACCGCCTACATGCCGGAGGCCGCGGAGCGCGATCCGGCGGCCCTGGAGCTGTTCAGCGAACTGGCATGGCGCGAGGAGAAGATCGACCGGACCGCGTGGTTCGCCGAGTACGCGGACGTCCGGTACGGGGCCGAGGACCGTTCGGCGCGTGCCGCTTTCGCCGCGCTGGCCGCCACCGCCTACCGCCTCACCAGCACCGACGGCCGCCCGTACGACTCGCTGTTCTGCCGCCGCCCGTCGCTGACCGCGTCGATCGGTACGGCCTTCGACCCGGCGGGCTTCGACAGCGCGTTCGCCGCGCTGCTCGGCGTACGGCCGTCGCTGCGGGACTCGGACGCGTACCGCCACGATCTGACGGACCTGGCCAGGCAGGCTCTGGCCAATCGCTCCCGTACGCTCCAGCTTCCGCTGCGTGCCGCGTACCGCGAGAAGGACGTGGACACGTTCCGGGCGATCACGGCGCTGTGGCTGAAGCTGATGCGGCTGAGCGACACGATGGCCGGCTGCCATCGCTCGTTCCTGCTGGGCCCCTGGCTCGAGGACGCCAAGCGGCTCGCCACCAGCCCCGAGGAGGCGGTGGAACTGGAGCGCACCGCCCGCGCGCTGATCACCACGTGGGCGGACCGCAGCGCCGCCAACCAGCTCAGCAACTACGCCAACCGGGACTGGCAGGGGCTGATGGACGACGTCCACGTCCCGCAGTGGGAGGCGTATCTCACCGAGCAGGCGGACGCGATGGCGGAGGGCAGGGCGCCGAGTTCGTTCGACTGGTATCCGGCGGAGGCGGCATGGACGAAGGACCGCCGCGCCTACCCGGTCCGGCCGACGGGTGACGCGTACCGCACGGCCCGGCGGGTGTACGACACTCTGGCCCGTGCCCCCTACCAGGGCTACGTCACGGTGAGCGTGGAACCGGCGGCGTTCACGCCCGGCAGCAGCGGCACGGTCAGGGCCGCGTTCCGCAACGTCAACGGGCTGCGGGCCACCGGCCGGGTCGACTTCGAGCTGACCGGCCTCGATGCCGAGCCGCAGGGCGAGCCGTTCCTCGACAGCGTGCGTGCGGGCGGCAGCGGCACGGTGTCGTGGCAGGTGACCGCCCCGTCCGAACCGCTGACCGAACCGCTCGTGCCGATGCCCTACGTGCTGCACACGCGGTACGGGCCGCGGGGCGAGGAACGGGTGGCGGTCACCCAGCGCAGCAGCGTGCACCTGGCCGCTCCGCTCGACCCCGAGTGGCGGACCTTCACGTCCAACGCGGCCGTCTTCGGGCAGATCGGCGACCGGCTGGCGATCAACGGCGCCGGCAACGACCTCTGGAGGGGCACCACGCAGTTCGGCGCCGCCTACCGCGAGGGCGCCCTCCGCGAAGGCGGAAGCGCACTGGTGCGGGTGGACGCACAGGACAACACCGGCAGTTGGGCGAGATCGGGCATCGTGGTGCGCAACTCGCTCGCGACCCCCGGCGCCGCGGGCTTCCTCAATCTGGCGGTGACCCCGGGTCAGGGTGTCGTGATGTCGTACGACACGAACGGCGACGGCACCCTCGACACCTACAGGCGCATCACGGGCCTCAAGGCCCCGGTGCTGCTGCGGCTCACCCGGAACGCGGGGGCTTCGTTCACCGGCGCGTGCTCCACCGACGGCGGCACCACCTGGCGGACGGTCGCCACGGTGCCCGTGCCCGGGGCCGCGGCCACGCAGGACGTCGGGTTCTTCATGAGCGCCACCAACGGCGGCAGCGGGTCCCGCGGCACGGTGCGGTTCAGCGGCTGGTCCCTGACGGGCGGTGTCGCGGCAGCCGGCTGAGGCGGTACAGGCCTAGATTCCGCAATATGAACGCGATCCCTTCCACCACCGTCGCGAACCTCCGTGATCTCGGCGGTACGCCCCTGCCCGGCGGCCGGTCGGTGCGCAGCGGTCTGCTGTTCCGTTCCGGTCAGCTGGACCGGATGGACGCCGCCTCCGACCCGGCCGTCGCCGCCCTCGGTATCCGTACCGTCGTCGACCTCCGTACCCGGGCGGAGCGCGAGGCCCGGCCCGACCGGGTCCCCGAGGGCGGGCGGCTGCTGCTCGCGGACGTCCTGGCCGACCAGGTGGCCTCCGGCCGGATGCCGGCGGCGGCCCGGCTGCGTCAGCTGCTGACCGATCCGGCCGTCGCCGAGCAGGAACTCGGCGGCGGCCGGGCCCTGGAGATCTTCGGCTCCATCTACCGGGCGTTCGTGACGACCAACTCGGCCCGCGCGTCCTACCGGGCCTTTCTGAACGAGGTCGCGGACCCGGACTCCGGTCCGTTGCTGTTCCACTGCACTGCGGGCAAGGACCGGACGGGGTGGGCGGCGACGATCGTGCTCACCCTGCTCGGAGCGACACCCGAGACGGTCGAGGCCGAGTACACGTCCGTCAATGTGGCGGTGCGCGAGGCGTTCGCGCCGCTCGTCGAGGGATTCACCGTGCAGGGAGGACAGCCGGACACGGCACTGGCGATCATCGGGGTGGTTCCGGACTACCTGGGGGCGGCGCTGGACGAGGTCGACGCGCGGTACGGGTCGATGGAGAAGTACGTGCGTGAGGGCCTCGGTGTCACGGCCGAGGCCCTGGCACGCATCCGTGAACAGCTCGCCGTGCCGGCCTGACTGCCCTGCTGCCCTGCTGCCCTGCTGCCCTGCTGCCCGGTGTCCCGTGCCCGGTGACCGGTGACCGGTGACCATAGGACGATTCGCTCGTTCTGCTGAATGTGCGCCCACACGACGTCGTCCCTCCTGCCGGCCCGGCCGTCGGCTCCCCGGCGCCCGCTGTTCCTGGAAGCGAAGCCGCGGCAGAGGCCGACGTCGAAACTGATGTCGAGGTCGGGCAGGCGCAGGCGGCGCTCGTCGAGCACTACCCCCACCTCGTACGGATCGCCTATCTGGTGCTGCCGTCCGCGCTGGGCCAGGGGCGCCGCGTGCTGACCGCCCACGCGATCGTCCAGCGTTCGCTCCCCCGGGGCGAGCAGGCCGCCGGCGCCCCGGCGCCGGCCGTGCCGCGAGCCCGCCGCCCGCAGGGCGCCTGCGACCCCGGCTATGCCTACGTGCGCGACCGGGTGCTGCGCCAGGCCCTGGAGGCCGCTCTGCCGCTGCGGCGGCGGGCGTGGCCCCGGCGCGCCCAGTTGCCGCCTCTGCTGCCGCACATGTGGGGCTTGCGGGTCTTCCCCCGGTCCGGCGGTGCCGACGCACTCGCCCTGGACCAGCGGCTGGCCGCGCTCTCCGGTCCGGCCAGGGCCGCCCATGTGCTGCGCGGCCTCGAGAAGGCTGCCGACCGGCAGGTGCACGAAGCCCTGGGCAGGGCAGGGGTCGCGGACCCGGAGGCGGCGATGACCGAAGCCGGCGAGGCCTTGGACGAGGACGGCGGACGCGGCGCGGAACTGCTGGGCTCGCCCGAGTTCGACGCGTGTTCGCTCCAGGTGCGGCCCACCGATCTGCTGCGCCGCCGCCGGCACGCCAGGGCGGCCGTGGTGGCGGCCGCGGCCCTCGCGGTGTGCGGGACGCTGCTCCTGCTGCCCGGCGGTGGTGCGAACGCCGGAGGCGCGCCGTACGCCGGCCACCCCGCCGTCGAGGCGGCGCTGGACCCGGGCAGGCTGGTGCGCGTCTCCCCCGCCGTCTGGAAGCAGTCCACCCGCAGGGACTTCTCGGTGTGGCCGGCCCGCGGACCGCTCACCCGGGACCGGGCTCTGCTGGGGCGGGCGCTCGCCGCCTGGGCCGCGCCCGGTGACGCGGTGCGGGTCTCCTCGACGCCCGGCACGCCGTCCGGGCCGCCCATGGGGCCGCCGCACCTGTTGTTCGCCGGCGAGATGGGCCGGGCACGTGTGGTCGTGCTGTACGACGGGCTGCGCGTGGTCCGTTACGCCGAAGTGACCGGGACCCGGGGCGCGCAGGGCGATGCCGCGCTCGACTTCGCGCGTACGGACGGCGCGGACGCCGCCGTCTCCGGCGTGCTGGTGGTGGCGCGCGGGGTGGGCAACGTCCGCTATCTGACCGCCCCTTGGGTGCGCGGAGTCGCGGCCTTGGACCTGCTCGACCCGGCGGCGCGGCCGCGACCGCTGCTCCGGGACGCGAACGGCCTCACCGACCGGCTGCCGACCCCCGCGGACGAACAGGGGTGCCGGACGTGGCAGGCGCTTGAGCTGGACGACGGCAGCGCGGTCCGGCTGGTGACGGATCTCGGCGAACTGGTCCCCGCGCACCTCACCCACGGGCCGCCCGACGCCCCGCAGAACATCGAGGGCGGCGCCGCGCGCGAGTCCTGGGCGCATACGGCGTGCCTGCTGCCGGGCATGCGGGCCCACGGGGTGCGCAGTGTCAACTCCTGGCAGTACGCGCGGCAGCGGCTGCCGGAGGCGAACGGCACGGCCGCCTGGGTGTGTACGCGTGCCGAGACCTGGCGGGGCACGGGCAGCAGGGTGATGGCCCAGTTCCACGCACCCGCCGCACGACCGGGCGAGCCCGGCGCGGTGGCGGCGCGGGCGCAGGACTCGCCGTCGTGCGGGGTGCGCGAACCGCGGGTGCTCGCGGGCGTGCTGTGGAAGTCGCAGGCCGGGCAGTGGTACGTGCTGGCGGCGGGCAGCCGGCAACTCACCTCCGTCACCGTCTCCGGCGGCGGGGTCGAAGGCGAGGCGGCGGGCCATGTGGTGGCTGTCCGGGCCCGTGCGGGCTCCCGTCCCGCACTGAACGGCCGTCTGGCGGACGGCACTCGGGTGAGCTCCCTGCACTGAGCCCGCGACGCCCGGGCCTGGGCCCGACGTTCACCGTCTCGCAGCACTCGCCGTCCCACGAGGCTCAACAGCTTCGCCGTTCCGGTCGGTAGGTAGGGTGGGCGCATGACGACCCGGGTGCGGCGCAGAATGGGCGTCGAGGAGCGCAGGCAGCAGCTGATCGGTGTGGCGCTGGACCTGTTCGGCCACCGCTCTCCCGACGACGTCTCGATCGACGAGATCGCCGCGGCCGCGGGGATCTCACGCCCGCTCGTGTACCACTACTTCCCCGGCAAGCAGAGTCTGTACGAAGCGGCGTTGCGGCGGGCGGCCGACGAGCTCGCGGGTCGCTTCGTGGAGCCGCCGGAGGGGCCGCTGGGGGCCCGGCTGCTGCGGGTGATGGGCCGGTTCTTCGACTTCGTCGAGGAACACGGCCCCGGCTTCTCCGCGTTGATGCGGGGCGGGCCGGCCGTCGGATCGTCCACGACCAACGCGATGATCGACGAGGTGCGGCAGGCCGCCTACGAGCAGATCCTCAAGCACCTGGAGATCGACAGCCCGTCCGCGCGCCTGGAGCTGGCCGTCCGTTCCTGGGTGTCGCTCGCCGAGTCGACGGCGCTGATCTGGCTCGACGGACGGCGCATTCCGCGCGCCGAGCTGGAGTTGCAGCTGGTGCACGACTTCGCGGCCCTCGCGGCGGTGAGCGCCGCCTACAACGAGGAGATGGCCGCGCTGCTGGTCCGCATCCTCGCCGACGAACCGGCCGAGGGCCCGTTCGGTGAGCTCGTGGGCCGGCTCACGGCTCTGGCGCCCGCGATCGCGAAGGTGCCCGCGCAGCGCCCGCGGTAGGACCCCGGACGGTGTCCCCTCCGAGCGGGCCGATGCTGCGGCGGCCGGCACTCCACCGCCATCATGGTCCCGTGATCATCGACTCCGACTTCCGCCCCGCCACCGGCGCCGACGTGGACACCCTCGTCGCCCTCTACGACGGCGCCGCCCGCTGGATGCTGCGCAACCGCATCGACCAGTGGAAGCCCGGCGACAAGGACGCCGGCCACTTCGCACTCCGGATCGCCGAGGGCGAGGTGTGGCTGCTGGAGGTCGGCGGGCAGGTCGCCGGGGCGTACGAGGTGTGGTGGGACGACCCATCCGCGTGGGGAGTTCAGCCTCCGGTCGCGGGCTATGTGCACCGTCTCATGACCGCTCGCGCGCACGCGCCGGCCGGCGCGGGGCGGGCGATGCTCGCCCATGGCGAGCGGCGGATCGCGGCCGGGGGCCGGCAATGGGCGCGGCTGGACTGCCTGAGCAGCAATCCGCGGCTGCGCGCCTACTACGAGGCGGCCGGCTATCGGGTGGTCGGCGAGGAGCCCGCCAAACAGGCAGCCGACGGCAGCCGTTACGGCGTGCTGCTCCTGGAGAAAGCGCTCACCCCGTCGGCACTTCTCCCAACTGCCGCCGCAGCGCCGCCTGGTGGGCAGCAGCCTGTGTGGCCGGTACAGTCCGATCTGTGACCGCACCCGCACGCCTGGCCGACATCGCGACCCAGGCGGGGGTCAGCGAAGCGACGGTGAGCCGCGTCCTCAACGGGAAGCCCGGAGTCGCGGCGACCACCCGTCAGACGGTGCTCGCCGCTCTCGACGTGCTCGGCTACGAACGGCCCGTCCGACTGCGGCTGCGCAGCGCGGGGCTGGTCGGGCTGATCACGCCCGAGCTGGACAACCCGATCTTCCCCGCCCTCGCCCAGGTCGTCGGCCAGGCACTGACCCGGCAGGGTTACACCCCGGTGCTCGCCACACAGACCCCCGGCGGGTCCACGGAGGACGAACTCACCGAAATGCTGGTGGACCGGGGCGTCTCCGGCATCATCTTCGTCTCCGGGCTGCACGCCGACACCACCGCCGACATGCAGCGCTACGACCGGCTCCGCGCCAAGGGCGTCCCCTTCGTCCTCGTCGACGGCTTCGCGCCCGGCGTGCACGCACCCTTCATCTCCGCGGACGACCGCAACGCGATGCGCCTCGCCGTCGCCCACCTCGTCTCGCTCGGACACGCCCGGATCGGCCTCGCCGTCGGCCCCAGACGCTTCGTCCCCGTGCTGCGCAAGATCGAGGGCTTCCACCTCGCCCTGCAGGAACAGCTCGGCATCGGGCCACAGGCGGCGCGGGAACTGATCCAGCACTCGCTCTACACCTTGGAGGGCGGCCAGGCAGCGGCCTCCACCCTGATGGACCGCGGCTGCACAGCCGTTGTGTGCGCGAGCGACATGATGGCGCTCGGCGCAATACGGGCCGCCAGGCACCGGGGCCTCGAAGTGCCGGACGACATCTCCGTCGTGGGCTTCGACGACTCACCGCTGATCGCGTTCACGGACCCGCCGCTGACCACCGTGCGCAAACCCGTGCCGGCGATGGGGCAGGCGACCGTACGCGCGCTCCTGGAGGAGATAGGCGACAGCCACTCGGCGTCCGCGCCGGACCGCCCGAGGGCCCCCGTGCACGGCGAGTTCGTCTTCCTGCCGGAGCTGGTGGTTCGCGGTTCAACTGCCTCCGCGGCCCGTTGACCGCCCCCTCCGACCTTCGGCCGCCCCCGGGGAAACCCCTCCTCCGTGAGGGGGAGATCATGCGGTACGAACCCGACGGGGGGATGATCGGAGAGTGCCGTTCATCTGGCAGACTCCTCTCTCATGGGTGAAGCGACCGTGAAGACCGTGGAAGGCCGGACGGCGAGCCCGTCACCCATGGTGGAGGACGAGGCCGCGGCCGCTTCTTCACATGCCCCCGGTCGGACGTCGAGCGGATGGCGCGTGCCGAGGACTCCCGGCCGTCCTCGCATCTGGTTCGAAATCCTGCTCATCGCGGTGAGTTACTGGACGTACTCGCTGATCCGCAACGCGGTGCCGGAGCAGAAGTACCAGGCCCTGCGCAACGCGGACTGGATCTGGCAGGCGGAGAAGACGCTCGGCATAGCGGTGGAGGACTCCGTCAACCACGCCATCAACTCGGTGACATGGCTCGTCGTGTCGATGAATTACTACTACGCGACTTTGCACTTCATCGTGACGATCAGTGTGCTCGTGTGGCTCTACCGCGCGCATCCCGGCCGCTACGCGGCCGCCCGGCTCATCCTTTTCGCCACCACTGGCGTGGCTTTGGTCGGTTACTACCTGTACCCGCTCGCACCGCCCCGGTTGATGACCGGACAGAACTTCATCGACACCGTCCTGGTCCACGACACCTGGGGCTCGATGGCCTCCGGCAACTTCAAGAACATGTCGAACCAGTACGCCGCGATGCCCTCCATGCACATCGGCTGGTCGCTGTGGTGCGGCCTCATCATCTTCGCGCTGGCGACGGCACCGTGGGCGAAGATCCTGGGCCTGCTCTACCCGACGCTGACGCTGGTCGTCATCGTCGCCACGGCGAACCACTTCTGGCTGGACGCGGTGGGCGGCATGGTCTGCCTCGGGTTCGGCTTCGGGGTCTCGTACGCGTGGTACCGGGCGCTGCCGCAGCGGCTGCCGCGGCGGGTGGGCGACGCGTCGGCGGCGGCCCGCTTCCTCCCGGCGGCCCGCGCCTGACTCGCCGGCCTTGTCGGGGCGCTGCCCCGAACCCCGCGCCGCCTCGATCTCCCCCTACGGCCTGACGGCCGTGCGCGGTACCCGCAGCGTGGCTGGAACTTGCCCGCCCGGCGGGGCCGGGTTGACTACGCGTCGTAGAAGATCGACTCCATCACGGCTCGCGCCCGTCTCGTCACGCGGCGGTAGTCGTCCAGCATGTCTCCCACGTGCCCCGGGCCGTAGCCCAGATACCGGGCCACCGCCGCGAGTTCTCTCGCCTCCGAGGGGAACGTGTCGCCGGCGCGGCCGCGGACCAGCATCACGCCGTTGCGGACGCGGGTCGCCAGGACCCAGGCCTCGTCCAGGGTCTGGACGTCGTCCGCGGCGATGAGGCCCGCCGCGTGGGCCGCCGCGAGGGCCTCGCGGGTGCGGGTCGTGCGCAGGCCCGGCTCTGCCGCGCCGTGGCGCATCTGGAGCAGCTGGACCGTCCATTCGACGTCGCTCAGGCCGCCCCTGCCGAGCTTGGTGTGCAGTGTCGGGTCGGCGCCGCGTGGCAGGCGCTCGGACTCCATGCGCGCCTTGAGCCGGCGGATCTCCCGCACGGCCTCGTCGCCGAGCCCCTCGCGCGGGTAGCGCAGGGGGTCGATCAGTTCGATGAACGCCTCCGCGAGGGACAGGTCGCCCGCCATGGGAAGGGCGCGCAGCAGCGCCTGGCTCTCCCAGACCAGCGACCAGCGGTGGTAGTACGCCCGGTAGGAGGCGAGTGTGCGCACGAGCGGCCCGTTGCGCCCCTCGGGCCGCAGGTCGGCGTCGATGAGCAGCGGCGGGTCCGCGGTGGGCAGCTGCAGCAGCCGGCTCATCTCGGAGACGACCGCGGCGGCCGCCTGTGCCGCTTCCTGCTCGTCGGCACCGTCCCGCGGTTCGTGCACGAAGAGGACGTCCGCGTCGGAGCCGTAGCCAAGTTCGTGGCCGCCGAAGCGGCCCATGCCGATGACGGCGAAGCGAGTGGGCAGGGTGTCGCCCCACTTGTCGCGTACGGCGGCGCGCAGCGCGCCGGCGATGGTGGCGGCGGTGAGTTCGGTGACGGCGTCGCCGACGCGGTCGACCAGTGTGCCGGGGTCGCCTTCCGCGGGGTTGTCCTCGGTGCCGTAGGAGCCGATGAGGTCGGCCGCGGCGGTACGGAACAGCTCCCGGCGGCGTACTCCTCGGGCCGCCGCGACCGCCGCCTCCGCGGTGTCGGCCCGGCCGACGGCGGCGAGGACCTCCTGCTCGAGGTGGTCGCGGCCGCGCGGCCGCAGCCCGCCGGGGTCGCCGAGGATGGCGACGGCCTCGGGGGCGCGGAGCAGCAGGTCGGGCGCGAGCCGGCCGGCGGACAGGACACGCGCCAGATTCTCCGCGGCGGCGCCCTCGTCGCGCAGCAGCCGCAGGTACCAGGGGGTCTTGCCGAGCGCGTCGGAGACCTTGCGGAAGCCGAGGAGGCCGGCGTCGGGGTCGGCGGAGTCGGCGAACCAGCCGAGCAGGACGGGCAGCAGGGTGCGCTGGATGGCGGCCTTGCGGCTGACCCCTGAGGCAAGGGCTTCGAGGTGGCGCAGGGCCGCGGCCGGGTCGGCGTATCCGAGGGCTTCCAGGCGCTGGCCGGCCGCCTTGGGGCTGAGCCGGGTCTCGCCGGGGGTGAGCTGGGCGACGGCGTCGAGCAGCGGCCGGTAGAAGATCTTCTCGTGCAGCCGGCGTACGACGGAGGCGTGCCGCTTCCACTCCCGGTTGACGGTGGCGACGGGATCGGTGCGCAGGCCGAGGGAGCGCCCGAGGCGGCGCAGGTCGGCCTCCTGTTCGGGGACGAGGTGGGTGCGCCGCAGCTTGTAGAGCTGGATGCGGTGTTCCATGGCGCGAAGGAAGCGGTACGCCTCGTCGAGCTGGGCGGCGTCGGCCCGTCCGACGTATCCGCCGGCGGCAAGGGCCTGGAGGGCTTCGAGGGTGGTGCCGCTGTGCAGGGTGGCGTCGCTGCGGCCGTGCACGAGTTGCAGCAGCTGGACGGCGAACTCGACGTCGCGCAGACCGCCGGGGCCGAGTTTGAGTTCGCGTTCGATCTCGGCGACGGGGATGTTGTCGACGACGCGGCGGCGCATCTTCTGCACGTCGGCAACGAAGTTCTCGCGCTCGGCGGCCTGCCAGACGAGCGGGGCGACGGCTTCGATGTACGCCTCGCCGATGGCGGGGTCGCCGGCGACGGGCCGGGCCTTGAGGAGGGCCTGGAACTCCCAGGTCTTGGCCCAGCGCTGGTAGTAGGCGAGGTGGCTGGAGAGCGTGCGCACCAGCGGCCCGTTGCGCCCCTCGGGCCGCAGATTGGCGTCGACGGGCCAGATGGTGCCCTCGACGGTGGTCTCCGAGCAGATGCGCATCAGGTGGGACGCGAGCCGGGTCGCGGCCTGGAGGGCCTTGGCCTCCTCGGTGCCGTTGGTGGGTTCGGCGACGAAGATGACGTCGACGTCGGAGACGTAGTTGAGCTCGTGGCCGCCACACTTGCCCAGGGCGATGACGGCGAGCCGGCAGGCGGCGGCGTCGTCGGGCGCGGCGGCGCGGGCGATGCCGAGGGCCGCGCGCAGGGTGGCGGTGGCCAGGTCGGCGAGTTCGGCGGCGGCCTCCGAGACGTCGGTGGTGCCGCACACGTCGCGGGCCGCGATGGCGAGCAGGCAGCGGCGGTAGGAGACGCGCAGGGAGTCGACGTCGACGGCGTCGGCGAGGCAGCGTTCGAACTCGGCGACGCCCGGGTGGAGATCGGCGGACTCGTAGGTGGCGAGGGCGTGCCAGTGGTGCGGGTGGCGGGCCAGGTGGTCGCCGAGTGCCTCGGACGCGCCGAGGGCGCCGAGCAGCCGGTCGCGCAGCGGCTTCGCCGTGACCAGATTGTCCAGGAACCGTCGCCTTTCAGTCGGTTCGTGCGCTTCGACGAGGCGTACGAGCGCGCGGAGGGCGAGGTCCGGGTCGGCCGTGGCGCCGAGGGCGTCGAGGAGGACGGGATCGCTGCGCACCGAGGACATGTCGGGGAGGTCGAGGAGCCGGCCGGCGGCGGAGGCGTCGGTGAAACCGTGCCTCAGCAGCCGGGTGAAGGTACTGCTCCTGCGCCCCGGAACCGTCATCCCGGTTCTCCCGTCCTGCCGTGTCGCCCATGCCGCCCTGTGCGCCCGAGCGTAGCCGCAGGGCGGCCGAGCGGCCCCGGCGGACCACGCGGAGCCGTGTCCCGGCGCGCGGGCCGTGTGGACCGGCGGCCGGTGACGTACTCCACAAGTGACGTACGCGGCACGTGAGATACACCATGTTCCGCACATTTCCGCCCCGGTGAACCGCATCCTCGGTATCTCCGTCTTCACGGCCGACCAGCGGTGATCCATGTTCTCGCCGGTCAGAACCTTGACCGACCTGAACACCGAAAGCACCACCGAATGCGCTCGTCCGGGCTTCTCCGCCGCTTCGCCCTGCCGTCCCGCCGTGGCCCGGCGGCGGCCCTCGTCATCGCCCCGCTCGTCGGCATGGGCTGGTTCCTCGGCGCCGACATCGCCACCTCCGACGTACCCCGGGCGGCCCCCGGGGCCCGCCCCCCGGCCGAGCCGGGCGGGCACGGGACAAAGCCGGCCACGGCGGCCCGCCCGGGAACCGCGTCGGTGATGCAGATCGTCGCGCACCCGGACGACGACCTGTTCTTCATGAACCCGGACACCCGCCGGTCCGCCGTGTCCGGTCAGCGCCTCACCTCCGTCTATCTGACGGCCGGCGAGTCCGACGGCGTCAACGCCGCCCGCACCGGCCCAATGGCTCCCGTCGCCCCGCCCGCCGCCGACAAGGAGCGCTACGCGGAGGCCCGGCAGAACGGCATTCGTGCGGCGTACGCGGAGATGGCCACCGGCGACCGCACCAGCCCCTGGCGGCGCACCGCGATACGCACCGCGGGCGGCGGCACGGCCGAGCTCGACGTCCTGGCGGCGCGCCCCCGGATCAGCCTGGTGTGGGTGCAGCTGCGCGAAGCGGGGTCGATCCACGGGGACCGGCCCAGCAGCCTGCACGGCCTGTGGGACGGCCGGGTGGACCGGCTGCGGTCGCAGCTCGCCTCCGGCAGCCCGGTCGAGCGGGACTTCGCGTACAGCAAGCGGCAGGTCGTCGACACGGTGGCGGGGCTGCTGGAGCGGTTCGCGCCGACACATGTGCGGATGCAGGACCCGACGCCGGGTCTGACCGCGGCGACGGGCCGGTACTCCGACCATCAGGACCATATGTACGGCGCACGTTTCGCCCAGGCGGCGCTCGCGCAGTACGCGGCGGTGCCCGGCCATCCCGCCTTCTCCGTCCAGAACTACCTGGGCTACCGCACCAGCGGTCTGCCGCGCACCCTCGATCCCGAGACGGCCGCGGCGAAGCTGCGCACCATGCGGACATACGCGTGGATGGACGACGAGAACTACTGCGGCGACGAGCAGGCCGGGTGCGGCGACCGCAAGGTGGCCGCGCGCCCCGGCGGCCACGGGTGGACCGAGTCCGTCCGCTACACCCGCGGCGAGTCCACGTCATGGGTGCAGCCGGGCGCGGGCGGCGGCACCTGGGCGTTCTCGGTGCTCGACACCCGCCTCGCGGTGTGGCACCGGTCGGCCGACGGAGTCTGGGAAGGGCCCCGGCTGCTGGCCGGCACGGGGCTCGACAGCGGAGTCACGTCCGTCCGGCTGGACGACGGCCGGATCGCGGTCTTCGCCACCCGTACGACGCTGGGCGGGGGCCCGGCCGACTACCGCAGGGACGTCGTCACCGCCGTACAGCGCACGCCCGACGGCGAGTTCGGGCCGTGGCACTCGCTGGGCAGCCCGGAACGCGACGACGCCTCCGGCGTGTCCGACATCAGCGCCCCCGCCGCGACCGTCGACAAAGCGGGCCGGATCACGGTCTACCTCCGCAACGGCCACCACTCACTCAGCTCCCGCGCCCAGCGGACGGACGGCGCGTGGGCCCCGGCGTGGCAGGAACGCGGCGGCCGCGACCTGCACGGCGACCCGGCCGTGGCCTCGGACGCGAGCGGCCGTCAGCATGTGTTCGTCGCCACGCCGCAGTCGGTCCTGTCCTGGACACAGGCGACCCCGGGCGCCCCTCTGAGCGGCCCGGCGGCGACCCGGCTGCCGGCGACGACGCTGGCGCTGAGCGCGACGCCGGACGCCGACGGCGTACGGCTCTGGTTCCGCAGGCCCGTCTCCGGCGACGTCCGCACGGTCCGGTTCTCCGGACCCCTGGCCTCCCCCGTCGTCGAGCTGGGCGGACCCGCGGGCTTCGGCCCTGTGAGTGTTTCGGGCGCGGACAGCGCGGTACTCGCCGTCCGCTCGGGAACCGGCGTGCCGGGCACCTCGCTGCCGAAGCCGGGCGCGCGCACGGCGGGCCGGTCCGCGGGCGGGGCGCGGTGGCAACCGGCCGACCGGGTGCCCTGGCAGTCGGCCGGGCCGCTGTTCGTCGGCGCGCCGGCGGGAGCCGACGCGGGCGTCGGTGCCGTGGGCCAGGACGGCCGCCTGTACTGGTCCTCGGCGGGCGGCCGGTGGGGGCCGGTCGGCTGACCGATGAGTACGGGGCACCGGGCCGGTCTACACATTCGCTGACCCGTCACGCGAAGCGAGAGGACGTGCCATGTCCACGGCCGAGCCCCTGTCAGAGCCCCCGCCGGAACTGGATGCCCGCTACAGCGACCCGAAGGCGTCGCCGGCCGGCTGGTCCGAGGCGCTCGCCCAGCTGCGCGACGCCGAGGTCTTCTGGCTGACGACCGTACGGCCCGACGGCCGCCCGCACGTCACGCCGCTGATCGCCGTCTGGCACGACGGCGCCCTGCACTTCTGCACGGGCGCCGAGGAGCGCAAGGCGAAAAACCTCCGCCACAACCGGGAGGTCGTCCTCACGACCGGGCTCCCCTCGCTCACCAAGGGCACGGACGTGGTGGTCGAGGGCGAGGCGGTCCAGGTGACCGACGAGCCGAGCCTGCGTGCCCTGGCGGGCCGTTACGTGGACAAGTACGGTCCCGACTGGACGTTCGAGGTCGGTGACGGGGTGTTCGTCGGCGAGGGTGTCGAGGCCGTGGTGTTCCGGGTGGCGCCGCGGACGGCCTTCGGCTTCGCGAAGGGCGACCTGTACGGCCAGACCCGCTGGCGTTTCAACCGCTGACGCGGCCCGGTACGCGCCGGACCCGACGAAAGGAACCACCGTGGAACTGACCCTCGAGGTCGTCACCGTCCCCGTCGCGGACATGGACCGCTCGAAGACCTTCTACTCGGAAGCCTGCGGATTCAAGGTCGACCTCGATTCGGAGGTCGTCCCCGGCATGCGGGTCATCCAGCTGACCCCGCCGGCTTCACGCTGCTCGATCGTGCTGATGAGCGGCATGCCGGAGCACCCGGAGCAGCCCACGATGTCCCCCGGCACCCTCCACGGCCTCCAGCTGTGCGTCACGGACATCGCGACGGCCCACTCCGAGTTCATGTCGCGCGGTGTCCCGGTGACGACGATCCAGCACGTGGGTGAGAGCGGCTGGGCGGACGGCCCGGGCGAGGAGTGGAACTCGTTCATGTTCTTCAAGGACCCCGACGGCAACAGCTGGTGCGTGCAGGAGGCGCCGTCACCGCTGTCGGAGCGCTGACAGGGCGCGCTGTGCCGGAGCCGGGCGTCCCGGGGGTGCCCCGTCCTCCGACGGTGAAGCGGCCGGCCCCGGCGGTGCGGCCTACGCTGGGAGGAGGCACTTCCCGGTGCCCCGGGGGACAGGGCCGGACGGGGCGGGGCCGGACCTGAACTGCTCGCCTGCGCGGGAGGCCGCATGGACAGCGCACGAACCGTTCGCGACGGAACCGGAGTCACCGGCGGGACCGGAGTCAGCGGCGGAACGGGAGTCATGGGAGGCGGCTACAGCCGCCACTCCGCCGCCCAGCACGAAGGCACGGAGGCGTCCTTCGCCCTGCTGGACCGGGCACTGGCCGCGGCACCCCTCCCCGGCGACGGCCGCCCCTTCCGGGTGGCGGACCTCGGGTGCGCCTCGGGCGCCAACTCGCTCGCCCCGATGGCGCGGACGGTGGACGCCGTCCGCGGCAGGCGCGCCGAGGTCCCGGTCTGCGTCACCCACACCGACATCCCGGGCAACGACTTCGGCGCGCTGTTCCGCACGCTGAACGGCGGCGACTCCTACGCCCACCTGCCCGGGGTGTTCTCGTACGCCGAGGGCCGTTCCTTCTACGAACCGCTCTTCCCGCCCGCCGAACTGCACCTGGCCTGGAGCACGATCGCGGTGCACTGGCTGTCGCGGGTGCCGATGCCCATCGCCGGACACGTCTACTGCTCCCGCGCGAGCGGTGCGGCGCGCGAGGCGCTGCGGCAGCAGTCGGCGCAGGACTGGGCGGCGTTCCTCACCCACCGCGCGGCCGAGCTGGCCGTGGGCGGCCAACTGGTGGTCGTCGGCGGCGCGGCGACGGACGACGGCCTCAGCGGCGCGGAGGGCCTCTTCGACATGGTCGTGGCGGAGCTGGAGCAACTGGTGGCCGACGGCGCGATGCTCGCCTCCCAGCTGGACCGGGCGACGATCCCCACCTGGAACCGGACCACGGCCGAATTCCTGCACGACTTCCGGGAGGGCCCGCTCGCCGAGCGGTACCGCCTGGAGGAGCACGCGCTCGTGGTCCTCCACGACCCGGTGCACGAACGCTTCTCGGCGGACGGGGACCTCGACGCCTACGCGACCGAGGCGGCGGCCACCTTCATGGCGGCCTTCGGCCCCTCCCTCCTGACGTCGCTCGGCCCCTTCTCCGGCACGCCGAACGGCCCCGACACGCTGGCGGACCGCTTCGAGGCCGGCCTGCGCACCCGTATCCGCACCGACCCGGACGCGGCGCGCACCCCCTGGCGCGTCCAACTCCTGCGCGCCACCCGGCTCGACGACGCGGGCTGAGAACCACCCGCTCTCTCGTCGCTCTCGTCACTGTCGGAAGCGGACTGTCAGAGGCGGCTGGTATCCATGGCCGTCATGGAATCCGATCACTCGCCATCCATGACGGCCCACCCGTTGCAGGACGCCTTCCTCACCGACACCCGTACCTCGTACGACGCCATCGCCGAGGGATACGCGGAGCTCTTCAAGACCGAGCCGGAGGCCAAACCCCTTGCCCGTGCCATGCTCACCGCGTTCGCGGAAACCGTGGCGGCGGACGGGGGCGGACCGGTGGTGGAGTTCGGGTCTGGGCCCGGGCGGGTGACGGCGTATCTCGACAGTCTCGGGGTGGACGTCAGAGGGGTCGATCTGTCGCCTGCCATGGTCGCGCTGGCCCGCCAGACGTACCCGCAACTGCGTTTCGACGAGGGCTCGATGACGAAGCTCGGCGGCTTCGCCGACGGCTCGTTGCACGGGATCGTCGGCTGGTATTCGCTGATCCACCTGCCACCGGCCCTGGTTCCGGCCGTGCTGGCGGAATTTCACCGGCTGCTCGGGCCGGGCCGGCACCTGGTGCTCGCCTTCCAGGTCGGGTCGGACATCTCACGGCACACCGAGGGATTCGGCCGTTCCATCTCGCTCGACTTCCACCGGATGCAGCCGGACACGGTGGTCGCACAGCTCGGCGAAGCCGGGTTCGAGATGCGGGCGCGTCTGGTGCGCGAGGCGGAGCCGGACGAGAAGACGCCGCAGGCCTACCTGCTGGCCCGCAAGCGGGGCCGGGTGTAGACGCGCGACGGTCCGGGTCGGCGGGCGCGCCCGCCGACCCGGACCGGGCCGTTTCACACGAGGGCGGTTCGAGTGCGGTTACGGGGCCGGCGGCTCATCGCGGCGTTCCTGGCCGGGAGTGCCACCGGTGCCACCGGTGCCGCCGCCACCGAACTGCTCCCGCATCTTCTCCTGGCCCGTGTCCACATGACGGCGGTGCTTGCCCTGGGTCCTGTCGTCCACGTAGTCGCCGGCCTTCTCGATGCCCTGGTTCGTCTGCTCGGGGTGACCTTTGAGCATGCTCTTGAGCTTGTCCATCATGGACATGGGGTTTTCCTCCTCGACGCAGGGACCCCCGTTCCCTCCAGGGTCGGCGCACCCGGTGGGGTTCGCATCCCAGCAGGGGAGATCTAGGACCGTCTCTGTCCTCGATACCCGGGTCGGCGGCGCGTCACCGGTCACAACCGTCGCGCCGGTATCCTGACGGCTGCCATCGCGCGGATGATCTTGGGCGGGGCTGCCCCACCGAGGGGCACCGCGGCCGTCAGGGAGGCGCGGGAACGGACGCGCCACCCGCGTCTACAGCACCGGCAGCGACTTGCGCAGCTCGAAGCCCGTGACCTCGGAGCGGTACTCCTCCCACTCCTGCTTCTTGTTGCGGAGGAAGAAGTCGAAGACGTGCTCGCCCAGCGTCTCGGCGACCAGCTCGCTGCGCTCCATCAGGTCGATCGCCTCGCCCAGGTTCTGCGGCAGCGGGGCGATGCCCATCGCGCGGCGTTCGGCGTCGGAGAGCGCCCAGACGTCGTCGTCCGCGCCCGCGGGGAGCTCGTAGCCCTCCTCGACGCCCTTGAGGCCGGCCGCCAGCAGGACCGCGTAGGCCAGGTAGGGGTTGCAGCCGGCGTCCAGGGAGCGGACCTCGATGCGGGCGGAGCCGGTCTTGCCGGGCTTGTACATCGGGACGCGGATCAGGGCCGAGCGGTTGTTGTGGCCCCAGCAGATGTACGAGGGGGCCTCGCCGCCCGCGCCGGCACTGCGGGCCGAGCCGCCCCAGATGCGCTTGTAGGAGTTGACCCACTGGTTGGTGACGGCCGAGATCTCGGCGGCGTGCACCAGCAGGCCGGCGATGAACGAGCGGCCCACTTTGGAGAGCTGGTACTCGGCGCCGGACTCGTAGAAGGCGTTGCGGTCGCCCTCGAAGAGAGAGAGGTGGGTGTGCATGCCGGAGCCGGGGTATTCCGAGAACGGCTTCGGCATGAAGGTGGCCTGCACCCCCTGCTCCAGCGCGACCTGCTTCATGACCAGGCGGAACGTCATGATGTTGTCGGCGGTGGAGAGCGCGTCCGCGTACCGCAGGTCGATCTCCTGCTGGCCGGGCGCCCCCTCGTGGTGACTGAACTCGACCGAGATGCCCATGGACTCGAGCATCGTGATGGCCTGCCGGCGGAAGTCCATGCCGACGTTCTGCGGGGTGTGGTCGAAGTAGCCTGAGCTGTCCGCGGGAGTGGGCCGGCTGCCGTCGACGGGCTTGTCCTTGAGCAGGAAGAACTCGATCTCGGGGTGCGTGTAGAAGGTGAAGCCCAGGTCCGAGGTCTTGGCGAGGATGCGCTTCAGCACGAAACGCGGGTCCGCGAAGGAGGGGGATCCGTCCGGCATCAGGATGTCGCAGAACATCCGGGCCGTGCCGGGGGCCTCCGCCCGCCAGGGCAGGATCTGGAAGGTGCCGGGGTCCGGCTTGGCGATCATGTCGGACTCGTAGACGCGGGCGAAGCCCTCGATGGCGGATCCGTCGAAGCCGATGCCCTCGTCGAAGGCCTGTTCCAGCTCGGCGGGTGCCACGGCGACCGACTTCAGAAAGCCGAGCACATCGGTGAACCACAGGCGTACGAAGCGAATATCGCGCTCCTCGAGCGTACGGAGCACGAATTCCTGCTGCTTGTCCATTTCCACCCATCCTTGCCGGTCACGGCGCGTACCTGCTGTATCGAGCATCCCATCCGCGGGTTTCGGGGACGTTGCGCACGCGGCTGAGCCCATTGTGGGTCAGGGCCCACCCCGAGACGACCCTGAGGCCCCCCTCACTCCCCCCGGACATGTGTCAGGTTTCTTTGACACCCCCTCGCGGGTGCGTCAGTCTGAACTGACAGGTACGGGACGAAGGGACGGCGATGAGCGAGAACCCGGCCCCGCCGGAAGGTGCCGGGCCCACCGGTGACCAGCTGCTCAAGATCCTCTCCGCGCTCGGCAACCCGCACCGGATGCGGATCGTGGCAGCCCTGCTCGACGGGCGGGACTACGTGAGCCGGCTGGCACGGGAGCTCGGCATCGGACGGCCCCTGCTGCACATGCATCTGCAGCGGCTGGAGGCCGCCGGGCTGGTCGTGGGAGCGCTGGAGCTGTCCGACGGCGGCAAGGCGATGAAGTACTTCGAGCTGACGCCCTTCTGCCTGACACTGACGCCCGAGGTCGTGGCCGCGGCGGCGAGGACCCTGCCCGACGAGGAGAAGAAGGAGAAGGACCCGATGAGGACGAAGGAGACGGCGGAGTGAACGGGAACACGGTCGGAGCAGTCGGCGCCGCCGGCTTCTTCCTCCTCTGCATCGTCATCGCCTGGCAGATCGCCGCAACGTGGCGGGCCCGCTCGCTGGCGGCCCGTGACGCCGCTTACCGCGAACTGGCCGTCAAATACGCGCAGTTGCTCGAGGACAGCACGGAGCTGCACCGGCGCAATCTCGAGGAGCTGACGCAGACGCGCGTCTCGCTCGCCTCGATGGAGAAGATGATGCGCGAGATCGAATAGGGGCCGCACCCGGCCACTGTTACGGCGGGGCGGACACGGGCCCCACCGGCCGCTCGACACGGCCGGGCGAACAGGGCCGGAGCCGGCCTGATACGGCCGGGAGCTGCAACTCCCGGCCGTATCCATGGAGCACACAACTCACGCACATCCACCCACTCCGCGACAGGTCTGCGAAGCCTCACGCCGCGGTGCGGGTCCCGTGCGACCAGAACTCCACACACAGGAGATTACTCATGAAAGCGCTGCTCAAGCGCCTGGCCGCTGCGCCGGGTGGTGGTCGCACCAAGTGGCTCGTCCTCGTCGGCTGGGTGATCCTCGCCGTCGCGCTCGGCCCGCTCGCCGGAAAGCTCGGCGAGGTCGAGGAGTCCGGACCGAACGCCTTCCTCCCCCACGGAGCCGAATCCGCGCAGGTCAACACGGAGTTGGAGAAGTTCCGTACGGACGCGCTGATGCCGGTCGTCACCGTCTACAGCAGCGAGCGGACGGTCGGCGCGCCGGCCCGCGCCAAGGCGGAGGTGGACCGGGCCGCCTTCTCCGCGTTCGCCGCCAAGGGCGAGCATGTCCCGCCCGTGCTGCCGTCCGAGGACGGCAGGGCCCTGATGGTCGTCGTGCCGCTCTCGTCGGAGGACGGCCTCGGTGACAAGGTCGAGGAGATCCGGGAGATCGCCGGCGCCAACGCGCCTCCCGGCCTCGATGTGGAGGTCGGCGGTCCGGCCGGCTCACTGATGGACCAGGTCGCGGTCTTCGACACGCTCGACGCGACGCTGATGATCGCCACCGGTCTTGTGGTGGCGTTCCTGCTGCTGATCACCTACCGCAGCCCGGTCCTGTGGCTGTTCCCGCTGCTGTCCGTCGGCTTCGCCGCCGTCCTCACCCAGGTCAGCACCTACCTGCTGGCCACGTACGCGGGCCTGCCGGTCGACCCGCAGAGCGCCGGCATCCTGATGGTGCTCGTCTTCGGTGTGGGCACCGACTACGCCCTGCTGCTCATCGCCCGCTACCGCGAGGAGCTGCACCGCCACGAGGACCGGCACACGGCGATGAAGCTCGCGCTGCACCGCTCGGGCCCGGCGATCCTCGCCTCCGCGGGCACCATCGCGGTCGGCCTCGCCTGTCTGTCCCTCGCCGACATCAACTCCTCGCGGTCCCTGGGGCTGGTCGGCGCGGTCGGCGTGGTGTGCGCCTTCCTGGCGATGGTCACGGTGCTGCCGGCGCTGCTGGTGATCGCGGGCCGCTGGGTGTTCTGGCCGTTCGTGCCCCGGCACGGCACGCCCGCGCGCGGGTCCGTCACCGTCTGGTCGCGTATCGGCGCCATGGTCGCCCGCCGGCCGCGCTGGTCGTGGCTGATGTCCGTCGGCGTCACGGGGGTGCTGGCGCTCAGCGCTTTCGGGATCAGCATGGGCCTCACCCAGTCCGAGATGTTCCAGGACAAGCCCGAGTCGGTCGTCGCCCAGGAGCGGATCTCCTCGCACTACCCGTCGGGCGCCTCCGACCCGGCGACGGTCGTCGTGAACGCCGGGCACACCGACGCCGTCGAGGCCGCCGTCTCCCGGGTGGACGGTGTCGCCCGGGTCGACGACGGCGAGCGCACCCCCGACGGCCGGCTGGCGACCCTGTCCGTCGTCCTGGAGGACGCTCCGGACAGCGACGCCGCGAAGGACACCATCGACGCGCTGCGCTCCGCGGTGGACCGGGCCGAGGTGGCCGACGCCCTGGTGGGCGGCACGACCGCGCAGACGCTGGACACCCAGCGGGCTGCCGACCGCGATCTGCGGACCGTCGTGCCGGTCGTGCTGCTGGTGGTGCTGCTCGTCCTGGTGTGGCTGCTGCGGGCGATCGTCGCGCCGGTCCTGCTGCTCGCCACGGTCGTCCTCTCGTACTTCGCCGCCCTCGGCGCCTCGAACCTCCTCTTCGAGCACGTCCTCGGCTTCGCCGGCGTCGACTGGTCGATCCCGCTGATGGGCTTCGTCTTCCTGGTCGCCCTCGGCATCGACTACAACATCTTCCTGATGCACCGGGTCCGGGAGGAGTCGGAGCGGCTCGGCCACGTACACGGTGTGCTGGAGGGGCTGACGACCACCGGAGGGGTCATCACCAGCGCGGGCGTCGTGCTCGCCGCCACGTTCGCGGTCTTCGCGGTGCTGCCGCTGGTGACCATGGCGCAGATGGGCGTCATCGTCGGCATCGGCGTGCTGCTCGACACCTTCCTGGTCCGCACGGTGCTGGTGCCGGCACTCGCCCTCGACCTGGGCCGCTGGTTCTGGTGGCCGGGGCGGCTGTTCAGGGCCGGCCCGCAGGGGCCCACCACGGACGCGGTGAGCCCCCGGTCGCGGGCCGGACGCGCGGCCGAGCACGTCTGAGGCAACCGGCCCCGCAGGGCCCCGTCGCGTCGCGGCGGGGCCCTGCGGGGTCGCTGTTTGTCGCCCGATTGCGGTAACGGGGGCGCGCGCCTACTACGATCTGCGGCCATGGGGGGTTCGCGGACCGACCGCCTCTCGCGCACCACGCGTTCCACGGCTCTGCTGAGCGCCGTGGCGACGCTCCTCGGCGTGCTCTTCGTCTGCCTCGGCCCGGCAGGTCCGCACCACGGCGGCGGCGAGACCGCGTTCCCGACGCACCAGCCGGTGTCGGCGTCCGTCTACAGCTGCCCGTACGACGACGGTGGCTGCCGGCTGCTGCCGGTGCTGAGCCCCGCGGTGCTCACCGCGCCGCCGCTGGACGCCCCGGTGACGGCGGGCGCCCAGCCCCCGTATCCCGATCAGCCGGCGCACGCCGGCCGGCCGGACCGTACCGGAGTGCTCGCACGCGCCCCGGATCTGCACGTCCTTCAAGTGCTGCGGACGTGACACGGCCGCACGCCCTGCACGCACCGCTGAACCCCATTCCGCAGATCTCACGAAGGACGACGCCACCATGGCTTCCCGTAACGCCACCAACGACCGCCGGGCCCGGATAGAGCAGATGCGCCGCGCCGAGCAGTCCCGCGAGCGCCGCAACCGCATCCTCACCATCGGCATCAGCGGCCTCGTCGTCGCCGGCCTCGTCGGCTTCGGACTCTTCGTACTCAACAAGGAGTCCGAGGAGAAGGAGCAGCGTCAGGCGGAGGCGAAGGCTCCCGTCAAGGACGAGCAGACCTGGGACGCGAAGAAGCTCGGCCGCAAGCACGTCCCGCCGGCCGGCTACCCGATGCAGCCCCCGGTCGGCGGCGACCATCACCAGGTGTGGATGAACTGCAACGGCGACGTCTACAAGGAGCCGATCCCGGACGTCAACGCCGTCCACTCCCTCGAGCACGGCGCGGTGTGGGTGACCTACACCGACAAGGCCACCGAGGACGATGTGGACAAGCTCGCCGAGAAGGTCAAGAAGACGCCGTACTCGCTGATGAGCCCGTACAAGGATCAGAAGGGCGCGATCATGCTGAGCGCCTGGGGCAAGCAGGTCACGGTCGACTCGGCCGACGACAAGCGCGTCGGCCAGTTCTTCACCAAGTACGTGCAGGGCTCGCAGACCCCCGAGCCGGGCGCGGCCTGCACGGGCGGACTGAGCGGCAAGTGAGGGGCATGACGCGCACGCACTGGGCCGCCGTCACGGCGGTCGCGCTCGCCCTGCTGTTCGCGGGGGCCGCCACGGTGGCCTCCGCGGGGGGCGGGCCGGGGTCCGGTTCCGGCGGCGGTACGCCGACGACGGCGTCCGCGGACGCCGGCTTCGCCCGTGACATGTCGGTACACCACCAGCAGGCGGTGGAGATGTCGTTCATCGTCCGCGACCGCACGCAGGACGAAGAGGTGCGCAGGCTCGCGTACGACATCGCCAACACCCAGGCCAACCAGCGCGGCATGATGCTGGGGTGGCTGGACCTGTGGGGTCTGCCGAAGTTCTCCGCGGACGCCGAGCCGATGGAGTGGATGACGGCGGAGGCCGAGGCCGGTGCCTCTCAGCACTCCGGTCACGGCGGGCACTCCGCCGGCCACACGGCCGACGACGGGGCGTTGATGCCCGGCATGGCGACCAGGGCCGACCTGGAGCGGCTGGGCAAGCTGAACGGCAAGCAGGCCGAGATCCTCTACCTGCAGCTGATGATCATCCACCACAACGGCGGCATCGCCATGGCCAAGGGCTGTGTCGAGCAGTGCGCGGTCGGAGTGGAGCGTGACCTGGCGCAGGGGATGGTCGACGCGCAGGCGTCGGAGGTGGAGCTGATGGTCGACCTGCTCCACAAGCGCGGCGCGGAGCCGCGCACCTGATGTGCGTGCCGTCCGGGGTACGCGACTGCGGTCGCGTACCCCGGACGGCGCAAAGAGAATGGGGTGGCTCGGGGCCGTACGGCATCCAGGAGGCACGACCCATGACCACTGCGAAGGACATCATGCACGCGGGGGCCCGGTGGATCCCCGAACACGAGACCCTCGACCGGGCGGCGCAGCTCATGCGCGAGCTGAACGTGGGCGCGCTGCCGATCGCCGACGCCGACGAGCGCCTGTGCGGCATCCTCACCGACCGCGACATCGTCGTCGGCTGCGTGGCCATGGGCCACGACCCGTCCCGCGTCACGGCCGGCGCCATGGCCAAGGGCACACCGCGCTGGATCGACGCGGGCGCGGACGTCGAAGCGGTCCTGCGGGAGATGCAGGGCCACCAGATCCGCCGCCTGCCGGTCATCGAGAACAAGCGCCTCGTCGGCATGATCAGCGAGGCCGACCTGGCCCAGCACCTGAGCGAGGACCAGCTGGCCGGGTGGGCGGAACGGGTGTACGCGGAGAGCGGGACGGAACGGTTGACGAACGCGGGCGCGATGACCTGACGAGGCACGGCGCGTCCTGTCCCCGGTGGGGCGCTCCGCCCTCGGGTCCGCCCCGCCCCGGGCGCGGGGCGGAGTGTCCCGCGGGCTGTCCTGCCCCGGACGACGGGCGGCGTGTCCGGGGGCTGCCCCGGGCGGGGCGCGGCGGGCGGCGCGACCGTGCTGGGTGTTCCGTCCCGGCAGGTTGTGGCCGGGGCGGGGCCCGCGCGGCGTCTCGCGGTCCTTCCCGTGTGTTCTCGCGGTGCCTCCCGCGCGCTTTCCCGGCCACCGCCTGGCCCCGGAACATGCCGCGGCGGCAGGCGGGCGGCCGCCGGACGCCTGGTGAGGTCAGCGGGCCGGCACCGCCGTGGGCCGGGGGACCCACGTCAGGCGCGCTGTCCCGACGCCGGTCTGCCCAGGTGCGGGCGAAGCGGCTCCGTGTGTGGCCGGCCGGCGGAAATCTGCCGTCGTCAGTGGCGAGGACGTGGGCGCCCTCACGGTTCCGTTGCCGAGCACCGGCCCGCCGGCGTGAGCGAATCAAACCCCGCCGGCGTTTGAGGCGCGCGGGCGCGGGTCCCCCAGGCCGCCAGACCTGCGGAAGAAGACCCGCAGAGCCCGTCGGGCGAAGCGGCTCCGTGTGTGGCCGGCCGGCGGAAATCTGCCGTCGTCAGTGGCGAGGACGTGGGCGCCCTCACGGTTCCGTTGCCGAGCACCGG
>NZ_JBVHTA010000008.1:0-9499 GCF_055566095.1 Streptomyces sp. NPDC027962 | reverse complement strand
CGGCCCGCGTGCGTGAGCGAATCAAGCCCCGCCGGCGTTTGAGGCGCGCGGGCGCGGGTCCCCCAGGCCGCCAGACCTGGGGAGGAAGGCCGGGCGGAGCCTGCCACGCGGTGGAGCCGCACATCGGTACAGCGGGACGGCGGCACCACCCACGCCGTCAGGCGTAGGGGAGGGCGGGGAGGGGAAGGGCCCCGCGCAGCGGCCCGCACCGTGTGGGCCGCGTCACCCCCAAGGACATCGCGTCAGAAAGACGATTACACTGGCCTCGTGCCTCAACTACGCCTCGCTCTGAATCAGATCGACTCGACCGTCGGCGACCTCACCGGCAACGCCGAGGCGATCGTGCACTGGACCCGGCACGCCGCCGAGCAGGGCGCGCACCTCGTCGCGTTTCCCGAGATGGTGCTGACCGGGTACCCCGTCGAGGATCTCGCCCTGCGGTCGTCCTTCGTCGAAGCGTCCCGCTCCGCGCTGCGCGCGCTCGCCGTGCGGCTCGGCACCGAGGGGTTCGGGGAGCTCCCGGTGATCGTCGGTTATCTGGACCGTTCCGACGCCGCTCAGCCGAAGTACGGCCAGCCCGCCGGCGCGCCGCGCAACGCCGCCGCCGTGCTGCACCGGGGCGAGGTGGTGCTCACCTTCGCCAAGCACCACCTCCCGAACTACGGCGTCTTCGACGAGTTCCGGTACTTCATGCCGGGCGACAGCATGCCCGTGATCCGGGTCCACGGCATCGACGTCGCGCTCGCGATCTGCGAGGACCTGTGGCAGGAGGGCGGCCGCGTTCCCGCCGCCCGCAGCGCGAAGGCCGGGCTGCTGATCTCGGTCAACGCCTCTCCGTACGAGCGGGAGAAGGACGACACCCGCCTCGAGCTGGTGCGCAAACGTGCCCAGGAGGCCGGCTGCACCACGGCGTATCTCGCCATGATCGGCGGACAGGACGAGCTCGTCTTCGACGGCGACTCGATCGTCGTCGGCGCGGACGGCGAAGTCATCGCCCGTGCACCGCAGTTCGCTGAGGGCTGCGTCGTGCTCGACCTGGATCTGCCCGCGGCCGCGGCCGACGCGCCCACCGGCGTCGTCGACGACGGGCTGCGCATCGACCGGGTCCTCCTGTCCGAGGAGCCGCTGCCCGCGTACGAGGCGGAGCTCACCGGCGGTTACGCGGACCGGCTCGACGACGACGAGGAGGTGTACTCGGCTCTGGTCGTCGGCCTGCGCGCGTACGCCGCCAAGAACGGTTTCCGTTCCGTCCTCATCGGCCTGTCCGGCGGCATCGACTCCGCCCTCGTCGCCGCCATCGCCTGCGACGCGCTCGGCGCGCAGAACGTGTACGGCGTCTCCATGCCGTCCAAGTACAGCTCCGAGCACTCCAAGGGCGACGCCGCCGAGCTGGCCCGCCGGACGGGACTGAACTTCCGCACCGTGCCGATCGAGCCGATGTTCGACGCGTACATGGGCGCGCTGGGGCTCACCGGTCTCGCCGAGGAGAATCTCCAGTCGCGGTTGCGCGGCACGACGCTGATGGCGATCTCCAACCAGGAGGGCCACATCGTGCTCGCGCCGGGCAACAAGTCCGAGCTGGCGGTGGGCTATTCGACCCTGTACGGCGACTCGGTCGGCGCGTACGGGCCGATCAAGGACGTCTACAAGACGAGCGTGTTCAGGCTCGCCCAGTGGCGCAACCGCGCCGCTGAGGAACGCGGTGAGACCCCGCCGATCCCGGAGGCGTCGATCACCAAGCCGCCGAGCGCCGAGCTGCGGCCCGGCCAGGTGGACACCGACTCGCTGCCGGACTACGACGTGCTGGACCGGATCCTGGAGCTGTACGTCGACCGCGACCAGGGCAAGGACGCGATCGTGGCGGCCGGCTTCGACGAGGCGCTGGTGACGAAGACGCTGCGGATGGTGGACACGGCGGAGTACAAGCGGCGCCAGTACCCGCCGGGCACCAAGATCTCCGCGAAGGGGTTCGGCAAGGACCGGCGGCTGCCGATCACGAACCGCTGGCGCGAGACGACGGCCTGACCTGCTCCGCTGTACGGGGGCTTCCTGCGGCGACGACGCGGGAGGCCCCCTTCGCCGTGCGTTCGCGGTCCAGCCGCCCGGCGGTCGCGGCGACGGCCAGGCCGACCACGGCGAGGACCGCGCCCACGAACGCGGGGGACGTCCAGCCCCAGCCCGCCGCGATGGCCGCGCCGCCGAGCCAGGCGCCGCCGGCGTTGGCGAGGTTGAAGGCCGAGTGGTTGGAGGCGGAGGCGAGGGTCGGCGCGTCCTGGGCCTTGCGCATCACCAGCATCTGCAGCGGCGTGGTGGTCATGAACCCGACCGCGCCGAGGACGGCGACGGTGGTCAGGGCCAGCCACGGTATGTGGACCGTGAACGGGAAGGCCACCAGGACAAGCGCGAGCGCGGCGAGCGAGCCGTAGAGCGTCGGCCGCAGGGCCCGGTCCGTGAGGGGGCCGGCAGCCAGCGCGCCGAGCGTCATGCCGATGCCGAACAGGGCGAGAACGAGGGTGACGGACGGCTCGCCGAGGCCGATGGCCTCGGTCGTCATCGACGCGAGGTAGGAGTACACGGCGAACACGCCGGCAAAGCCGAACACGGCGGTCAGCAGACCCAGCAGCACCTGCCGGTTCCCCAGCGCCCGCAGTTCGCGGCCGACGCTCTGGTGGGCGTCGAGCGGGGTGTCGGGGACGAGCCGGGCGAGGGCGGCCATCGCGACGAGTCCGATGCCGGTGACGACGAGGAACGTCGCACGCCAGCCGAGGTGCTGCCCGAGCGCGGTCGCGGCGGGGACGCCCACGACGTTGGCGACGGTGAGCCCGAGGAACATGGTGGCGACCGCGCGGGCCTGGCGGTGCTCCCGTACGAGACGTGCCGCGACGACGGCGCCGACGCCGAAGAACGCGCCGTGCGGCAGCCCGGCGAGCACGCGTCCCGCGATGAGCGTCGCGAAGCCCGGCGCGAGGGCGGAGGCGAGGTTGCCGACGGTGAAGAGCGCCATCAGGAGCAGCAGCATCCGCTTGCGCGGAACGCGTGAGCCGAGGGCGGTGAGCAGGGGGGCGCCGATGACGACGCCGATGGCGTAGGCGGAGACGAGGTGGCCCGCGGTGGGGACGGAGGTACCGAGGTCGTCGGCGACGTTGGGCAGGAGGCCCATCATCACGAACTCGGTGGTTCCGATGCCGAAGGCGGACACGGCGAGGGCGAGTAGCGCCAAGGGCATGTGAGGGTGGGCCTTTCCGAGTAAGTTCCTTCTCGGAACAAATACTCTCAGACGTTTTGCTCCCGCCGGTGAACAGCGGGTTGCGCCGAGGTACCCACCCCGCCCGCCCCCATGACCACCACGCGAAGCGCGGTACGGGGCCCGGGACTTGCCCCGGTCCGGCAAGGGGCGGGAAGGAGCGGGGTGGGGAACGTCACAGCTTGACGCGCGCCGCGATCGGCAGATGGTCGCTGTCCGTCCGCGGCAGCGTCCACGACGAGACCGGCTCCACACCCCGCACCAGGATCTGGTCGATCCGTGCCATCGGGAACGAGGCCGGCCAGCTGAAGCCGAAACCGTCGCCCGCGGCGCCCTGCGTCGAGCGCATCTGGGACGTGATGGCGTTCAGCGAGCGGTCGTTCATCGTGCCGTTGAGGTCGCCGAGCAGCACGACCCGGTCGGTCCGCTCCCGCGCGATCGCCTCTCCCAGCGCGTCGGCACTGTTGTCGCGCTGGTTCGCGGTGAAGCCGGCCTCGAGCTTCACGCGCACGGACGGCAGGTGCGCGACGTGCACCGCGACGCTTCCGTCCGGCGTCTCGACCGTGGCGCGCATGGCCCGGGTCCAGCCCATCTTGATGTCCACGGGGGAGGTGTCGGTCAGCGGATACTTGCTCCACAGCCCGACCGTGCCCTCGACCGCGTGATACCGGTACGTACCGGCCAGCGCCTGCTCGTACGTCGCGACCTGCCCGCCCGGCAGCTCCTGCAGCGCCACGACGTCCGCTCCGGACGCGGCGACCTTCTTCGCGGTGCCCACCGGGTCCGGATTGTCCGCGTTCACGTTGTGGGTGGCGATCGTCAGTTCGCCGTCCGCCGCCGCGGCCTTGCCGGTCAGCAGCCCGCCGAAGAGGTTGAGCCAGACGATCAGCGGCAGCAGTACAGCGATCACCGCCGTCGCGGAGCGCCGCAGCAGCGCCGCCACGGCGATCAGCGGGACGAACACGCCGAACCACGGCAGGAACGTCTCCGTCAGGCTGCCGAGGTTGCCCAGCCTGTTGGGGATCTGTGCGTGCAGGATCATCAGCAGGGCGATGATCACGGCGAAGGCCGCGAGGAGGACGCCGCGGCGCCAGATGCCCCGGTCACCGCGCAGACGCTCGAGCAGGACCCGCGCCCTCCCGGCCCCGGACCCGGTGTGCCGCGTCCGCGCTGCGTCGTTCTCCGTTTCCGCCGTGTACGCCTGCGCCATAAAGCTGTCCTCACTGCCTTGCTGTCACACCGGCCTCGCCGTCGCCCTTAGGACACTAGGCGATGACCGACGGTCACCCCGCCGTCCGGAGACGGCCGTACTGTCTCGATGACGATGGGGCGGCACGCCGGGTTCCTGCTGTCGGGCCAGGTGAGGACGCTGTGACAGAACGAGCACACTCGGCGCGCCGCGGACCGGCAGGTGTCCGGCCCCGGAACGCGGCCACCGGCGTGGTTCACCGCCGTGGTTCAACCGGGAGGACGCACGCGCCCGCGCGTCGAGCCTCGGGGCTTGTGGTTGTGACGGGGTCCTCTTTCGCCCGGGCGGCATGAAGTGCCACCATGGAGGCGATCCGGGGACGCCGTCAGGGCGCCACGAGATGACGAAGGAGCCGAATACCCCATGACGCTTCAGCCTGCCCAGAAAGCCTCCGACAGCAGCAAGGCGCTGTACGGCGGCAAGCAGACGCGCCGTATCACCGTGCACGACATCGCCGCCGCCAAGGAGCGCGGCGAGAAGTGGCCCATGCTCACCGCCTACGACGCGATGACCGCGTCCGTCTTCGACGAGGCAGGCATTCCCGTCGTGCTGGTGGGCGACTCCATGGGCAACTGTCACCTCGGCTACGAGACCACCGTGCCCGTCACGATGGACGAGATGACGCTGCTGTCCGCCGCTGTCGTACGGGGCACCAGGCGCGCCCTCGTCGTCGGCGACCTTCCCTTCGGCGCCTACCAGGAGGGCCCGGTCCAGGCCCTGCGCAACGCCACCCGGCTGGTCAAGGAGGCGGGCGTCGGCGCGGTCAAGCTGGAGGGCGGCGAGCGTTCGCTCGGCCAGACCGAGCTGCTCGTGCAGGCCGGCATCCCGGTGATGTCGCATCTTGGCCTGACCCCGCAGTCCGTGAACACCATGGGCTACCGGGTGCAGGGCCGCAGCGACGAGGCCGCCCACCAGCTGGTCCGCGACGCCAAGGCCGCCCAGGACGCGGGCGCCTTCGCGGTCGTGCTGGAGCTGGTGCCCGCGGAGCTCGCCGCCGAGGTCACCCGGTCCCTGCACATCCCCACCATCGGCATCGGCGCGGGCCCCGACACCGACGCGCAGGTCCTCGTGTGGACCGACATGGCGGGCCTGACAGGCGGCAAGGTGCCGCGCTTCACCAAGCAGTACGCGCACCTCCGGCAGACCCTCACGGATGCGGCCAAGGCGTTCGCCGACGACGTCGCGGGCGGGGCGTTCCCCGCCGAGGAGCACACCTTCCACTGAGCCACTTCCGGCACCAACGACAGCCCGCCGATCTTCCCCCGTCGGCGGGCTGTCGGCGCAGTGGGCGGCGTAATGTGGGAAACGGCCTCGGGAACACAGCGAAACACCGCCAGGAGGCGGAAGATCATGGCCGGAATCGTGAGCAGGGCCTTCGACTCGGCTGATGAAACCCGTGAGTTCAAGGACGGGAAGGGGAAGCTCGAACTCCTCAACACGGAGCAGGGGCCGGTCGGCCGGGCCGTGTTCCAAGCGGGCTGGCGTTGGTCGACGCACGTCAAACCCATCGCGGAGACGGACAGCTGCATGGCGTCACATGTCGGTTATGTCGTCAGCGGTCGGATGACCATCGTCATGGACGACGGCGAGACGGCCGACGTGGAAGAGGGCCAGTTCATCAGCGTCACGCCGGGGCACGACGCGTACGTGGTCGGCGACGAACCGTGCGTAGTGCTCGACTGGTTCGGGTTCGGCGACTACGCAAAGCCCTGACCTGCCGGAACAACAGGCCGCCGACTCATCGTCGGCGGCCGTCGGCGGTTCGGGGGACGGGAGTTCGGGCTCGCGGCCGATGAATTCGGTGCGCCGGCGCGGAGGTTGGCCAGTGGGGCGGCGCAGCTCACGTCCCGGGAATCGTGTCGGCGCCGCCCGGGCGGGGCAGGAACCGGAACCGGAAACGGCCCCCCGGGGCGTTCCCCGCGTGTCACCGGTACGGTCTACTGCGCACACCCCGCCGTGCGACCCTCGCCGCACGACCCGCACACCCGCCGCATGTCAGGAGCCGTGTCCATGACCACCGCCGCCAGGCGCCACAGCGACCGCGCCATCAGTCCCGTCTTCCTCGGGATCGCCGCGGTGATGGCGGTGACGGGCTGGGCGGTGTGGACGGGCTTCGCGGCCAGTCCCGGCCTCGCCGTCTTCCTCTTCGTCGTCTCGGGGTGGATCGTGTCGCTCTGCCTGCACGAGTACGCGCACGCCCGCACCGCGCTGCACGGCGGCGACATCTCCATCGGCGCCAAGGGCTATCTGACACTGAATCCGCTGAAGTACACGCACGCGCTGCTGAGCATCGTGCTGCCGGTCATTTTCGTGATCATGGGCGGAATCGGCCTGCCGGGCGGCGCGGTCTTCATCGAGCGCAATCGCATCCCGGGCCGCTGGAAGCACAGCATGATCTCGGCGGCGGGCCCCCTGACGAACGTGCTGTTCGCCGCCGTGTGCACCGCCCCGTTCTGGCTGGGCGCGCTGGACGGGGTGCCGACCGAGTTCCGTTTCGCGCTCGCGTTCCTCGCGATGCTCCAGGTCACCGCCGCGCTTCTGAACTTCCTGCCGGTCCCCGGCCTGGACGGCTACGGCGTGATCGAGCCCTGGCTGTCGTACAAGGTGCGCCGCCAGGTGGAGCCGATCGCACCGTTCGGACTGATCATCGTCTTCGTGATCCTCTTCATCCCCGAGGTCAACGTCGTCTTCTTCGACGCGATCTACGGGATCATGGAGTCGCTCGGAGTGGACGAGCTCGGCATCTTCTGCGGACGTGACCTGTTCGAGTTCTGGAACGGACAGAACGACTTCTGCGCCGCAGCCGGCTGATCCGGTGCCGATCAGGCCGACCCGGTGCCGTTACCCGCCGCCCCGGCGCCCGCTGCCCGCTCCGCCTTCGCCCGGCGCCGGTAGTACCAGGCCATGTTCGACGCCAGCCCGCCGAGCAGCACCCACACGATCCCGAACCACATGCCCTGTACGAAGGAGAGCACCGCCGCGACCACGGCGAGGACGCAGACGGCGAGGGAGTAGAGAGCGAGGCGGGGCATGGGGTACGGCTCCTGTCGGGTCCTGCCGGGGGCTTTCTGACCCCACCAGTGTCCCTCATGCCCCGACGCGCCCTACACGTCGGTGACGCGCAGCCCCGCGTGTGCCTTGTAGCGGCGGTTGACCGAGATCAGGTTGGCGACCAGCGACTCGACCTGGTGCGCGTTGCGCAGCCGGCCGGCGAACACTCCGCGCATACCGGGGATCCGGGCGGCCAGGGCCTGCACGATGTCGGTGTCCGCGCGGACCTCGCCCAGCACCATCACATCGGTGTCGATCTCCTCGATCGACTCGTCCTGCAGCAGCACGGCCGACAGATGGTGGAACGCCGCCGTCACCCGCGAGTCGGGCAGCAGAGCGGCGGCCTGCTCCGCGGCGCTGCCCTCCTCCGGCTTGAGCGCGAACGCGCCCTTCTTGTCGAAGCCCAGCGGATTGACGCAGTCGACGACAAGCTTGCCGACGAGCTCCTTCTGCAGCGTCTCCAGCGTCTTGGCGTGCCCGTCCCACGGCACGGCCACGATCACGATGTCGCTGCGCCGCGCGCACTCGGCGTTCTCGGCGCCCTCGATCCCGAGGCCCAGTTCCTCCGCCGCGGCTTCGGCGCGCTCCACGGCACGGGAACCGATGATCACCTTCTGGCCGGCCCTGGCCAGCCGGTAGGCGAGGCCGCGCCCCTGGTCGCCGGTGCCGCCGAGAACACCGACGACCAGGCCGGAGACGTCCGGAAGGTCCCAGGGGTCCTTGGCCGGGGCCTTGGGCGCGGTGCCTGAACTGTCAGTACCAGTAGTTGTCATGAGGCGACCCTACTTCGGGCCCCGCACCTCCCGATCGGGTGAGCCGGGGCCGACCGGGCCCCGCGCCGGCGGGCTCGGGTGCAGGATGCTGCGCCATGGATGCCGTACGCGTCGCGCTGCTGCGCGAAGTCCTCGCCGGGACCCAGTGGCCGGCGGCGACCCGGAGGTTCGCCGGCGTGCTGCGCTCGTCCGTGGTGCCGCGGAGCGGCGGGCTGCTGCTGGTGGGGACCGAGGAGTACGAGCCGTGGCACCTGGCCGCGCATCTTGTCGACGAGGCCACCTGGTCGGGGCAGCCCGAGCTGGCGCCGACGCTCGTGCGGCACCGGGTGCGCAGCGCCGACCCGGCGCACCTGACCGTCGGGCTCGGCAGGCTCGAGGCGGCCGGACGCGGGGAGACGCTGCTGGTCGTGGCGCCCGATGCGCCGGGCGGGGGTCTGCTGGAACGGCTCCACGACGCCCGGCGAGCGGGTGCGACGGTGCTGTCCCTGGACGGCGGGGACCCCGAGGTGCACGGGCTGGCCCACGAGGCGCTGACCGTACCGGGTCCGGAGCATGCCGAGGGGGCGTCCGAGATCGACATCGACACCGTCCAGCACCTGGTGAGCGCGGCGGCGGGCGAGAACAGCGTTCCCGCACCACGCGGACGCTCGCGGCTGCGGGACCGGCTGTCGTGGCTGGCGGACCAGCTGACCTCCCCGCCGCCGGCCCGCTGGTGATGCCTGCCCTGTGCCAATTCGGTTGCCCGAGGCTCCGGGGCCGCTGGAGCACGGGCCGTTCGTGGTGTTCGGCGCGGCGGGCCCGGGCCTCGCCATCGCGGCGGCGGGCTGGTTCACGAACGTGTGGCTGGTGCTGCTGTGCTTGGCGTGCGAGGGCGCGGGCGACATGCTGAGCGGCCTCGGCCGCTCGACGATCTGGAACCAGACGATCCCCGAGGGCCTGCGGGGCCGCCTGGCGGGCATCGAGGTCCTCTCGTACAGCGTCGGCCCGCAACTGGGCCAGGTCCGCGCGGGCGCGATGGCGGGCGCCCCGGCCGTCGGGGCAAGCCCAGGCCCCACGGGGCCGGGGCGCCCGGCCCCCGGAGCGCCGGGCGCTAGGGCGTGTTTCGAAAGTCCCGCCTGGCCCACGACGCCTGGCACGCACACTCGCTGCGTTGTCGGAGTCATCCAGGTACGTCCAGTACGA